>CAYNWR010000014.1:0-16383 GCA_964400915.1 uncultured Burkholderiaceae bacterium | reverse complement strand
GATGTTGTTGAAGTCGCGCGTCGGGTTGGCGTGCTTGATGACTTCCTTGACCTCGTAGCCATAGCCCGGCAGCTCACGCGCCAGCAGGTTGGCGGTGCCGGTGCCAAACAACGACTCCTCATGGATGATCATCACGCTGCGGGCCGGCTTGCCGGCGGCGGTGTTCAGCACATGCAGGTTGGCCACCGCGACTTCAGCGCACTTTCTGTAGCCTGGACCGAAGCGGAAGGTGTTCTTCAGGCCGCGCTCGACAATCTGGTCGGCCACGCCCACGTCGACGATGTGTGGCAGGTTGTACTTGGCAGCGGCCTGCGTCGTGGCCAGGCAGATGGCCGAGGCAAACGCACCGACCACGGCCGATACACCGGCCTCGTTCATCTTCTCGATCTCGGCGCTGCCAGCCTGGGGGGTGGACTGTGCATCGCCCAGCAAGGCCTCGATCTTGGCACCGCCCAGCGACTTGATGCCGCCGGCCTTGTTGATGTCTTCAATGGCCATCAGCGCGCCTTCGCGGCACTGTTGGCCGGAATAGGCCAATGCGCCGGTCACCGGGTGCAACACCCCGACCTTGACGGCTTTGGGCTGCGCACCGGCAACCAGCGGCAACGCCATGACCGAGGCGGCCGCAGCGGATTGGGACATGAAGTGGCGACGGGTGGACATGGCAGTTCTCCTGGAATGAACGCGGGGGGTTAGTGAAACGGGGCCGACAGGTCACGGCTGACCCAGACCTTGGCATCGATGCTGCCCACGCGGGACAGCTGCATGTGGTATTCATACCGGTCGGGTCGGTACAGACCGTGCAGCCATTGGACCGGCCGCTCCTGGTCGTCGTAGATCAAACGGCGCACAGCCAGCAGGGCCGAGCCGACAGCCACGTCCAGGTGGTTGGCCACCACATCGTCGGCCAGCCGGGCCGAGATGGTCTGGTGCGCCCGTCCGACCTTGACGCCGGACTCCTCCAGCAGCATGAGAATGGGCTTGCGGGCCAGCTCGCGCCGGCCAAACTGACGAGCCACCTCGCCCGGGACGTAGGTGGTGATGTGGGACAGTGGCCCCTCCTTGGTGCTGCGCACCCGCACCGCCTTCTGCACCGGGCCGCCAAGCTGGATCTGCAGCGCACCGGCCACCGCCTGCGAAGCCGCAACGGTGTCGACTTCGAGCACCTTGACCGAGGTCCGCAGGCCCATGCTGACCAGGTTCTCCAGCAGGCCCGTGAGTTGGGCCCGCTGGCCACCGTCGGTGTATTCCGGTGCATTGGAAGCTGCTGCCATCAGCGCCCGGGTGCCGCGACCAGGTTCACGCGCGATCAAGCCTTCGCTGGCAAGCTGCTGCAAGGCTCGCCGCACCGTGACGCGGGCCACGCTGAACTGCTGCATCAGCGCCAGCTCGCCGGGCAGACCGTGTTCGAACCGCCCCTCACGCAACTGCTCACGCAGCACCAAGTAGATGCGGTGGTATTTGGGCAGCGGCAAGGCTCCAGCCATGCCACATGCTAATTTCGGTTCTATTGTTCTGTCAATAGGACATTTATGGAGCCATCGACCAGTCCATCGCCCGCGAGCACGACATGCCGAAGGCGAGCAAGCCCGTCAATGGCTTGGCGTGTTTGCCGGACATCGGCGCCATGCTGACGCGCTTGCTCGGCGAGGACCGAGCTTGGGTCGAGCACGGGCCCCGGCACTGCGTTGATCGGCTGCGCTGGTCTATCGGGGCGCAATGTAGTTGGAAATCCTGGCGGTAAAGGCAGTCAAGACACCGGGCATCAACGCGTAGGCGCTGGTGAGATTGGCTGGGGCATTGGTCGCCGTGAAAAAGCACCCACTCGTGCTGCCAATCGGACATTGAATCGACGTGGCAAACGGGTCGGCATCGCTGAAGCGGAAATGCACGTCGAACTGCGTACCGCTGGCGTTTTGCGTCACGCTGTAGTCGTTGTCGGTGCCAGCCAGCACCACATAGCTGCCGTTGCCCAGTTGCGGGCCAATGGCCAGACCTTCCCACTTCTCGGGCGACTTGTTGCCCAGCCCGGGCTCCGTGTTGGCAGCCAGATCCATGACCTTGCCAAGCTTCTTTACCGCGCCAGCAAAGGCACCGGTGGCGGGCAAGGTGACGTTGGTCACATCGACCGCGCCGGCCAGGTCAATCTGGTAGACCAGTTTTTCCGCAGTGGCCAGCGCCGCCCCGGCGCCGACGCCACGGTTGTTGCGCTCCAGGACCAAGAATTTGTCATTGCCCAGCGCCACAAGCGCCGAAACGCCCTGCCCTTGTGCTGCTCTGTCCATGGCATAGGCGTATTGCGCCACCGCAGCCCCGGTGGACGTGTCGAACTTGACGATGCGGTTGTAGATGCCATCGCCACCGCCTTCATTCAGCATCGCGCTCTGCAGCATGGCATACGCAAACGCGCCATCTGCACTGATCGCCAGGCCTTCAAAGCCGCGGTTCGTGCGTTTGCCAGCCGTATTGCCCGTGTCGCTGGCATAGTTGGCCACGTTGGAGGCGGCGTTGCGTGGAATCAGGCCAGCCGGTGTCGCAAACGCGCGGATGAATTGGCCCGTGCGGTCAAATTCGTACAACGACGGCCCGTACTCGTCGGACACCAAGAGGTTTCCGGTCTTGGGGTTGATCACGATGCCTTCCGGATCAAAGGCCCGCCCCAGCAAGTGGGTCGGGTTGGGGGCCAAGCCATTGAAGGGCTGACTGCCCTGCATGAACTTGACCGTCTGAACAACGCGAAAGTTGCTGATCGCACCCGTGGCACTGATGTCCACTTCAAACCGCTGAACACGTGTGTCGTATTGAAGAACGCCGCCGCCCGGCCCACGGTCTGACAAGCCCCACCATTGATTGCGTGCAGGGTCGTAATAGATGTCCGAAAAATACCCCAGTCGGCGCTCGGCGTTTGTCCCGCTGGACAAATCCAGCGCCCCTCCGGAAAGCAGCAAGGCGTTCTGGTACGCGGCGTCAGAGAAGTTGGTGGCGTCGTCCGAGCCGCCGCAGGCGCTCAGTACCAGAGACAGAACAGCAACGCTGGACAGCGTGCGCAGGTGGAAGGGGGTTTTTTGAATGGACATGGAGGCGTGTCGTTGTTGCACAAATTGCCAGTCCACGTTATTGCCGTTGTGTGACGCAAACATGACAGGGCATCGGCACGCCTCGGCGCGTGACCGGGCAACAGCCCGGCAACAGACCAACACCGATCAGCCCCGACAGTGACTCGACGACGCCGCGACGATTCCTGGAAATGGATGGCGTGTTCAGGACGCGCTTCTTTCGCTAGCGGGTCACAACCGGAAAGGTGCCTGGGGCCTTGTCGATCAACCCGAAGAAGCGCACCAGGTCGATCTTACTGCCAGACACCTTGAGGTCGTCGCTCATGATGGTGTCCTTGGCACCCGCGGTCCCGGCAAGCATCTTCACCAGTATGCTGCGCGTCAGTGAAAGGGTGGCATTGGCGTCGGCGGCCGGTGCGGTGCGTTTGAAGTGCAACACGGCGTTTTCGATCCACAGCACGTACTCCTCCTTCGTATCGGTCAGTACCAGATTGATCTTGAAGTTCTTGCCTTCGGCGTCGGGGCCGTTCATTCCACCGGCCATCGCTTCGAGGAAGCGCTCGGTCGGCACCTGTCCCAGCATGTCGAGCATGTTGGCCTTTGAAATGCCCTTGGCCGGCGGACCTTCACGCAGTTCCATGGCACCCGTGAGGTAGGCATTGCGCCAGGTGGCGGCTTCCGCCATGTAGCCCATCTGGTCGTAGGTCTTGGCCAGCAGTTCCTTGGCCGCCTTGTTGCCGCCGTCGGCCATTACCACATGGTTGAGCAGTTCGGCCGCCCAGCGAAAATCCCCCTTGTCATACGCGGCCTGTGCACCGCTGATGGCCTTGTCGGCGCCGATGAGATCCATGTAGCGCTTGCCCGACTCCACGGGCGGCAAGGGGTTCAGGTTGGCAGGATTGCCGTCGTAGAAGCCCAGGTAGAACTGGTACACGGCCTTGACGTTGTGGCGCAGATCACCGTAGTAGCCGCGGGCGCCCAGGTGTTTGGACAGCGAAGCTGGCAGCTTGATCTGATCAGCAATTTCCCGAGCAGTCAGGCCCTGATTCATCAGGCGCACGGTCTGGTCGTGGGTGTACTTGTAGACGTCGCGGTGCACGGTGATGAACTCGCGGATGCGCTGGTTGCCCCATATGGGCTGGTTGTGCTGGGCGATGTAGACCTCGGTGTCGCCCAAATCGTCCAGCGCGTTCTGCAGGTACCTGGACCACAGGAGCGCATCGCGGACCTTGGCACCTCGGATGGGGAGCAGGTTGTGCATGGTCTGGGCCAGAATTTCGGCACCGTTGTAGAGCTTCTTGGACGGAATGCTGAAGGTCAGTTCGGCCGGGCATTCGGCACCCGGTACGTTGTGGAAGACAAAGTCCACACCGTCGATCTGCATGGGCTGGGTGGACTTGAGGATGAACCAGTTGGGAGCCTGGATGCCGAAGCTGCCGTACACCACGTCCTTGCCCAGGCCCGTGTCCACATTGCCCTTGGCATTGCGGGGCAGGTTCTTGCCAAACTGGTACATGGATCGGCGGCCCATGGCGGGTCCCGCCAGGATGTTCTCGCTGGTGGCCTCCTCCATGAAGCCATAGGACGCCACCACCGGCACCTTGCGGGCCTGTACGTCTTCGGTGGTGATCACACCCAGCGCGCCACCAAAGTGGTCGGCATGGGCATGGGTCAAGATCAGCCCGGACACCGGCTTGTCACCCAGATGCTTGCGGGCGAACTCGAGCGCGACGGTGGCCGACTCCTTGCTTGAGAGCGGGTCCACCACAATGAGGCCGGTCTTGCCCTCGATGAGGGTCATGTTGGCGATATCAAAGCCGCGCAGCTGGTAGACACCGTCGGTGACCTTGAACAGGCCCACCTGGGCGTTGAGCTGGGCGTGGCGCCACAGGCTGGGGTTGACCGTTTCAGCAGCCGCACCATCCAGGAAGCGGTAGACGTCAAAGTCCTTGAGCACCGTGCCATCGGCAGCCTTGATCTGACCGGTTGGCGCGGCGATGAAACCGCGCTTGGCGTCTTCCATGTCCTGCGGATCGGCCAGGTTCAGGTCCTTGGCCATGGCGGCGTTGGCGCGCACCACGCTGGGGCTCGCGTCAGCGGCTGTGTCGCCCATCCCCCCTGAACGCGAGCAGCTCGACAGACCGATCGCCAGCACTGCGGCCACGCCGCACACGGTAAATATGCCGCCACGGCGGCTCGATTTGCTCGAATTGTCCATGCTTGTCTCCATGCAAACACCCTCTTCAAACGGGTGATGGCGCAATCTTCAAACCTTGGATGCCATCTGTCCAATGCATTCGAATCATCAAATCCATAGTTGGGAATCCTGCAAGGAACTGCGGCAACTGCGCCACCCGCGCCACCTCATGGCGGTGGTGGAACACGGAAGCTTCAGCCGCGCGGCCGAGGCCGTGCACCTCACGCAACTACTGAGCTTCCAAGCCTTCGAGCAGGCCCCGGGGCTCAAAGGCGCGCTGGAAGCAAGGGCTCTGGCTGGCCTGGGTATTGCTAGCCGAAAGTTGCCGCGTCAACTCGGTAATATTTGGTTGCCTATCCTGGCGGCCCTTGTCAGCAGCTTGCCCCAATGAAGAATCCGAAAAACAAATCCAAGTTGCCACTGCATATCCACATCAGCTCGCTTTTTCTGGCGTTGATATTCTTGGTTGGCACAGTCATCGCAACCATCGGATTCAGGTCTTCGCGCGACATGCTGCAATCAACGGCCACCGATGTGATCCAGCGAATTGGCCTGGAAACAGGAGCCGAAATTGAGGCGCTTTTGGCACCGGCCGATCTTGCGATCAATCTGGTCAGTCAAACTGTTCTCAATCAAGCCAGCACGTTCAAAGAGCGGTACGCGCGTCTACCTCTGCTCAAAGAGGCGCTCTTGGGTTCTTCCGCTTTGTCATCCATTTATCTGGGATACGAAAACGGAGATTTTTTCTTCCTGCGGCGCATTGGCGATGAGGAAGAACGGGTCAGATTCAACGCCCCGGAAGGCACCCGCTACATTCTTCAAGCCATAGACCACGATGAAGGCCAGGCCAGAGGCCGCTACGTGCATTTGAACGGCGCCTTGATCGAACTCCAGGTAGACGACCGCCCCGATTACCCCAAAACCTACGATCCCCGCTCGCGTGGCTGGTACAAGGCCGCCAAGGAATCAGGGACGTCCATCAAGACCGCGCCCTATCTGTTTTTCTCCAACCGCAAGGTGGGTATGACCCTGGCTACCCAAAGCGGAATGGGGGCAGGCAACGTGGTGGGTGCCGATATTTTGCTGGCGACCCTGGGGCAGCAATTGAGGGAAAAGAAACTCACCCCAGGCACGGAGATTGCCATCATCAACGATCAGAGCCTTGTCATCGCACACGAAGATGTGGCCAAGTTGGTCACGACCCCCCCCCGGCACCAATGCCGCTCCCTATCTGACCAAACTGGCCGATTTTGACAGGCCGGCCCTGAGGGCTGCAGCGGCACTAGGCACGGCACCACAGGTTGCGCAGTTGCCTGTGGAAGGCGACAACTGGCTTGTCAGCATCTCTACCATCCAATTGCAGGGCATGGCGCCTTTCACCTTGGTGGTGGCCATTCCGGAGTCAGAGTTGTTGGCAAGAGCTTTTTCGTTGCGGCGAACTTCTATTTTGTTCACCATATTGGTCATTCTGTTTTCCATACCGGTGACATGGCTGCTGGCCCGCGCAATTGCCAAACCCCTGCGACTTCTGAGCACCCAGGCTGAAGCTATACGGCGCTTTGATTTTTCCGACAACCAGACTGCAGTGTCCCTGGTGAAAGAAGTCGATGACCTGGGACAGACCATGGCATTGATGCGCCGGACCATTCGGCGGTTTATCGACATCAGCCAGGCGGTGGGGGGCGAAACCAATATCGACAGGCTCATGCCCATGCTGCTCAAGGAGACCCTTGCTGCGGCCGAGGCCGAAATTGGCATTCTGTATCTGGCGGATGCCGATAAGCTGGTTCCGATGGCCACCCTCAATGCCAGTGGTCAACAAGTCAATGTGGCAACGGAGCCATTTGATTTCACAAAGAGCGGCCCGCTCTTGTCGACGGCTATCGAGTCGGGCAAAACGCTTTCGGGCCTCTTGAACGTACAAGACTTGGCAGCCGTTGATTTGGCGCGCCACCTGGATGCCAAACGCAGCCGCTATGGTGTCGCGGTGCCTCTGTTCAATCGACAGCGTCATCTGGTCGGTGCCATGTTGCTTGTCAGGAACGCGCCGATCGACGACGCGCAGCTTTCGTTTATCAGTAACCTTGCCGTTTCTGCGGCAAGCTCCCTTGAAACCCGGGAATTGATCAAGGCTCAGAAGGACTTGTTTGAAGCCTTCATCCAATTGATTGCCGGTGCCATTGACGCCAAAAGCCCTTACACCGGAGGCCACTGCGAGCGGGTACCGGAGCTCACCAAGATGCTTGCACGGGCCGCTTGCGAGACTTCGGTCGGCCCCTACAAAGACTTCAATCTGGATGAAACCGAATGGGAGGCGGTACACGTTGCAGCCTGGTTGCATGACTGCGGCAAAGTCACCACACCCGAATATGTGGTGGACAAGGCCACCAAGCTGGAGACCATCTACGATCGCATTCACGAGATACGCATGCGATTTGAAGTGCTCAAGCGCGATACCGAAATCGCCTACTGGCAAGGCCTTGCCGAAGGTGGTGACCAGGTGGCGCTGCAGGCCAGGCGGGAATCCGATTTGGCCCAGCTGGATCAGGACTATGCCTTTGTCGCAACATGCAACGAGGGTGGTGAGTTCATGGCGCCCGAGAAAATTGAACGCCTAAAAGCCATTGCGGCTCGCGCATGGCAACGGACGCTGGACGACCGCATCGGCATTTCCCACGAAGAACGCCAGCGCAAGGATCGCACACCCGCTTCACCACTTCCTTGCATGGAACCGTTGTTGGCCGATAAGCCGGAACATGTTTTCGAGCGCAGCAAGGAAGACCGATTGCCAGATGACAACCCATGGGGTTTCAAAATGAAGGTGCCCGACTTGTTGTACAACAAGGGCGAGCTCTATAACTTGTCAGTGGGTCGCGGCACACTGGCGGAGGAAGACCGTTACAAGATCAACGAGCATATTGTTCAGACGCTCATCATGTTGACGGCTTTGCCCTTCCCCAAACATTTGCGCTCGGTTCCAGAGATTGCTGGTGGCCACCATGAAAAAATGGATGGCACCGGGTATCCGAGGCGATTGACCCAGGACGAAATGAGCCCCATCGCCCGCATGATGGCCATCGCCGACATCTTTGAGGCGCTAACCGCCGTCGATCGTCCGTACAAGAAAGGCAAGACCCTTTCAGAAGCCATCAAGATCATGTCCTTCATGAAGAAGGATCAGCACATTGATCCTGAACTGTTCGAGCTATTTCTCTCGTCGGGGGTTTACCGCCAGTATGCGGAACGCTTCATGAAACCGGAACAGATAGACGAAGTCAACATCAGCAGCTATATGGCCCCAGCTACTCCGGTGCCAACGTGATCGTTGATTTTTAGCCAGGGCCTGCCGGTGTTGTAAATGAAAATTGCAACAAGGGGCCTGAGACCCGCTCCCCACCAGGGCCTTGCAAGCTCCAGTTGGCGTTTGAACTGCTTCCGCCCCGACGGCACATCAGTGCAACTGCCATGCGCGGCCTCGGCCGCCATGCCGATACTCTCGCCCAGCGTGGGGTGCGGGTGGATGGTCTTGCCGATATCCACCGCGACAGCGCCCATTTCAATCGCCAAAGCGATCTCGCCGATCATGTCGCCCGCGTGCGTGTCCTCCAGCATCTGGCGTTTGATGTTGGATCGCTTGTCGGGCGTGAACATCTGCTCAATCTCGTCCAGAGAAAACCCCGCCGCCTGACCCAACGAAATCAAGGACAGCAGCTCCAGCACGCCCGGGTCGAAGGTGCGGCGCAGGCTCTGGCGGCCGACCGAGGCGATCAGGCCCTTCTCTTCGTGGTAGCGCAGTGTCGAGCCCGGCACGCCATGCAGGACTACCGCCGCACACCGTTCGGCGGCTGGCCCTCCGGCGACATCGCGCCTGTTCATGGCCGCGCGCCGCGGCGCTTCTCGAAGCACCCGGACGGGCGGGAAAAAGCACCGGCGTGAGCCGAAACGCCGCGGGCCGCTACCGCTGCAACCCGCCAAAGCACGTGCGGGTGACCAGTTCCACGATCTGCTCGTCGTCGAAGCCACCAGCGGCACGCAGGAATCCCACCACCGGATCGCAACCTCGCGCGTAAAGCGTGTAGAGCACCACCACGGGTGGCAAGGTGCGGTCAAGGCTGCCGTCCTTCTGGGCGGCGGTGATCCAGCCTTCCAGATGGTCGCTCACGGTCAGCAGCCGGTCGAGATAGGCCTGGTGGCCCAGGAGCACCGTACGCAGGGCGGAGTTTTCACTGGGCAAGGTGGGCATCTGCCCGCGCAACTGCGCGCGCACCGTCCAGCGCACGGTGTCCTGCAACTTGGCCAAGGGCTTCGCCTGCGGGTCCAGCGACTCCAAGTGGGCCAACGCGGCGTCCAGGACACGCACCATGGCGGCGGCGGCCAGGGCCTCCTTGCCGGGGTAGTGGCGGTACATGCTGGCCTTGGCCACGCCGGCCTCGGCTGCCACCTCGTCGACCGTCATCGCGTCGTAGCCCTTGGTGGCCAGCAGGTGGTTCACGGCGTCGAGCATGGCCTCTTCGCGCGCCAACTGCATGCGCTCGCGGAAGCTCGGCCGGGGCGGCGGCGCTTCCTGCGCCCTCGCAAGATGCGGCTTGCGGCGGGCACGCTCCGCCGTGGCGGCTGCGGCCGGCTTGCTTTTCTGGCTGCTGGGCATCCCCGGGCTCCTCGTCTGCTCGGACTTCATGATATCGCCAGTATCCGACAAGTCCAAATGGATTAATTTGAGACTGATTAGTTTTTAATCGGACAAATCGGTTAACCTTCGTCCCGGTCAGTCCAAATTTTCACGAATCCATCTCCACGAAAGGAATGAGTCATGGCATTGAGCAGGCGCAAACTGATGGCGGCGGCATTGGCAGGGTCGGGCACCTTGGTGCTCGCTGGTTGCGGCGGCAGCGACGGTCCCGGCAACCTGGTGGAAGTAGCGCAGTCGCGCTCCGAGTTCAGTATCCTGGTCGAAGCCGTGGTGGCCGCCGGCCTGGCGGGCACGCTCTCGGGCCCAGGCCCGTTCACCGTGTTCGCGCCCACTGACACCGCCTTCGCGGCACTGCTCACCGAACTCGGCGTGACCAAGGCCCAGCTGCTGGCCGATAGGGCCCTGCTGACCACCGTGCTCACCTACCACGTGCTGCCGGCCCGCGTGCCTTCCAGCGCCGTGCCCGGCGTGCTGGGCCAGCCCGTCACCACGGTGCAGGGCGGCGCGTTCAAGATCGAATCGTCCGGCGGCCTGAAGATCACCGACGGTCGCAACCGGGTGGCGACCATCACCGCGACCGACGTCGATGCATCCAACGGCGTGATCCACGTGATCGACCGTGTGCTGCTGCCCGCCAACCGAAACATCGTGCAGACCGCCCAGGCCACGCCCAGCCTGAGCATCCTGGTGGAGGCCGTGGTGGCCGCCGGCCTGGTGGACACGCTCAGCGCCCCAGGCCCCTTCACGGTCTTCGCGCCCACCGACACCGCTTTCGCGGCGCTGCTGACCGAACTGGGCCAGACCAAGGCGCAACTGCTCGCCAACAAGACGCTGCTCACCTCGGTGCTCACCTACCACGTGCTGGCGAGCCGCGTGCTCAAGGCCCAGGTGCCGCTGAACGCATCCATCACCACCGTCCAGGGCGGCACCTTCACCGTGGGCAGCGACCTGGCCATCACCGACGCCCGCGGCCGCAAGGCAGCCATCACGGCCACCGACATCTTCACCAGCAACGGCGTGGTGCACCTCATCGACAAGGTGATCCTGCCGCGCGCGTAAGCGCCATCGGCCCCGCTGCTCCGCGCGGAGCGGCGGGCCCCACGGTGGGGTTCCTCCGCCGGGTCTGCATGCAGCCGCGCGAACCCTGCGGAGCTGCCATGGCACAGTCACACAACCCTCGTAGGTTGTTATGGGTCCAGCGAGTGCTGGCTGGTGCTCGGTGCGGGACTGGCCGCCTGGGCGCTCACCCGCCGCCACCCCTCGATGCTGGTGTGCACCGTCGCCGTATTCGCGGGACGCGCGGCCAGCGGCCGCAGCGGCCTGAGCAAGGCCCTGCGGCTGCTGCCGATCGAGCAGCGCACCTGCTGAAGCGACGTCCGGCAACCGTGGAGCCGCACTCGGCGGCGTTGCTGTGCACTTGCCGCATTGGCGTTGCGGCATGCCCTGTGGGTCACTGCAGCCGCGGCCTTTCCTCGGCGGCGCGGCTTCGGGTCGGCTGCCGCTGAGTACGAAGCCACTGACGGCGCGATGGCGCGCGTCAGTCCACCTGGATGTTGAACCGCTTCGCGCGCGTGGCCCACTTTTCCGATTCGGCGACGTTGAATTCGGCGAACGCCTTCGGTCCGCTGCCGATCACGTTGCCGCCGACCTGGTGAATCGCCTCGCGCACTTCGGGCATCTGCGAGATCTTGACCATCGCCGCGCCGAGCTTGTCGATCACGGCCTGCGGCGTGCCCTTGGGCGCCCAGTAGCCGTGCCAGGTCTGCGCGTCGACGCCGGGAAAGCCGAGTTCGGCGAAGGTCGGCACGTCGGGCAGCATCGGCGAGCGCACCGGGCCCGTGATGGCCAGCACACGCACTTTGCCCGACTTGATGTGCACCATCGACGCGGCGACCGCATCGAAGCTCATCGGCACCCGCCCGCCCGCGACATCCATGGCGATGCCCGTGCCCGACTTGTACGGAATCTGGTTGACCGGAATGCCGGTCGCCTCGCGCCAGAGTTCGGCCGCGAAGTGGCCGGCCGAGCCACGCAGCGTGCCGTAGTCGACCGGTCCCTTGAGCGTCTTGGCCCAGGTGACGAACTCCTGGTGGGTCTTCGCCGGCAGGTCGGCGCTGACCATCAGCACCATGGGCATCGCCGTGATCTGGCTGATCGCCACGAAATCGTGCACTGGGTCGTACGGCACCGCTTTCTGGAACACCGGCGTGATCACGTGCGCCGAAGAACTCACGAGCAGCCTGTAGCCGTCCGGATCGGAGCGCTGCACGGATTGCGTGCCGATCACGCCGTTGCCGCCGGCCAGGTTCTCGGTGAGCACGGGCTGACCGAGCTCGGTCTCCAGGCGTTTGTTGATGATGCGCGCGACGATGTCGACATTGCCCGCTGGCGCGTAAGGCGCGACCACGCGGATCGCCTTGCTCGGGTAGGGCTGCGCCACGGCCGCCGCCGAGAAGCTGAGCGCGACCAGGGTTGAAACGAATGCCAGGGTCAATCGCATGACGGATACCTCGATGGTTGCTTGAAACTTGGGAAGATGTTCTACCAGATGCCGGTGTGGGCACCGCCGTCGATGGTCAATGCCTGGCCTGTCATGAACCCGGCGTCGTCGGAACAGAGGTAGGCGCACAGGGCCGAGAATTCCTCGGGCGTGCCAAAGCGCCCGGCCGGCGTCGCGGCCGTGCGGCGGGCCACGACTTCTTCGTGGGAGGACGCCTGCTCCCTCACCAGCCGCGCCGTGTTGGCCAACTGGGTCTCGCTGTTGAAGATGCCGGGCAGGATGGAGTTGACCGTGACGTTGTGGCGCGCCACCTGGCGGCTCAGCGCCTTGATGTAGCCGGTCAGCCCCAGGCGCGCCGCAGCCGGCAGGGCGAGTTCGAACTCGGGGTCCTTGATCAGGCGCGAGGTCACAGCCACCATGCGCCCAAAACCCCGCTGCACCATGCCCTGGCTCAGCGTGGACAGCATCTCCACCTGGCTCAGCAGCATCGCGTCCAGCGCGCATTGCCACGCCGCCGCGTTCCAGGGCGTGGCATGCATGCCACCTTGCGGCCAACCGCTGCTGAGCACCACGATGTCCGGATCCGGACAGCGCTTCAGCACCTCCGCTCGGCCGTCGGCCGCGGCCATGTCGGCTGCGATCCACTCTGCCCGCACGCCATGGCGCGCGGTCAGTTCCTCGCAGGCCTGGCGCAGCGCGGCCTCGTCGCGCGCGACGAGCGTGATGCGCGCGCCAGCGGTGGCCAGGCGCTCGGCACAGGCACGGCCCAGGCCTTTGCTTGCGCCGGTCAGCAGCGCGTGGCGGTTTTGGATCTTCAGATCCATGGTTGGAGGTCGGGTCGGGTTGGGGCCGCGGGCGGGCGCTCAGTGTGCCGCAGGCTTGAATTTCCTGACGGTGTCGGCAATGACGTCCATCAGTTCGGGCGAGGTATTCGAGTTGATCGAGCAGTCGGGCCCGAGGATATGGTGGCGCCCTTGCATCTCCTGCAGCGAACGCTGGACGTGGTCGGCGAGTTCGGCGGGCTGCATGGTCGCGATCTTGGGTTTGGCGGGCGCGCCGGACATCACGGTCCGCCCGGTGAGGGCGTGCATGTCCTGCAGCGAAGGATTGCCGGGGGTGGTGGCCCAGCTGTACACATTCGCCGCATGGTCCTTGAACCAGGGGGCATGGATGGCCGGTCCGCAGACGTGCAGCACGTTCAGCGGACAACCCTCAGCGGCCGCGAGGATGCGGTCGTCGAACGGGCGCTGGAAGCGCTCGAACTGCGCGTCGGTGGTCTCGCCCACGTTGCCGGTGGTGGTCGCATAGAACAGGCCGTCCACGCCCGCGTCGCGGCACAGCGCGACATACTCTTCGAGCGTGGAGGACATGCCGTCGAGCGCGCGCTCAAGCGCGGCGGGCGCACTGTCCTGCAGGCGCAGCGCGCCGGGCTTGCCGTCCTGGTGCATCAGCGTGAGGTTCATCATCGGCGAGAACACCGTCGCGATGATGTGCACGTCCTGCCCGGCGGCAGCGCGGATGCGCCGGTAGGCTTGCACCTGTTCGGCCAGCGCACCCGCGTTCGCGGGCACCTGGCGCAGGTTGTCCAGGTCGCCATCGGCGCGCAAGGCGAACTTCTTCGTCACCGGCCAGACGTCGCGACCCGCAGGCGGCTCCATCTCCTGGCCCCACATCTCGCCAAAGCAATGCGCGCGCGTCTGTGGCTTGATGAAGTCGAAATCGAAACGCTCGTACAGGCGCATCGTCTCCGCGGCCAGCGCTTCGTCGGAATACTCTTCGGCAAAATTGTGCAGCCAGATGCCGAACGGCACTCGGTCGACGGCATCTCCGCGGATCGCGGCTTCCAGGCGCTGGCGCTTGGTGATCATGGATTTGCTTTCTCTTGTCTAGAGGGGAGGGTGGACAGGGGATAGGTGGATTTTAGAAAGCCGGCAGAGCATTGGACTGCAATCGCGCCCATTGATCGGCAATATGCCTGGGTACTGGTCACGGCGCATCGATGACATGCATCGACTGGTGTATGCGATGGATGATGCAGACCTTGACGTGATCGCGTGCCGAGTCCACTACGACGATTGACGAATGACGGTTCGGCTTCGGGCTCGCCCTGCTGCTGAGACACAAAGCAAAGCCCGAACGGTTGCCCGCTCGGGCTTTGTCTTGCAGCGTGGCGGCGCGGGACTATTTGCGCGCCGGCGGCACATCCGTGCAGCTGCCATGCGCCACTTCGGCTGCCATGCCAATGGATTCGCCCAGCGTCGGGTGCGGGTGAATGGTCTTGCCGATGTCCACGGCGTCGGCGCCCATCTCGATAGCTAGGGCCACTTCGGGTTCGGTATACGCCACACCGGGGATCACGCGGGCGTTTAACGCGGCGGATGCAAGCTGGTGGACGCCAGCTCCTTGTTACCTTGCTGATCGCCGGCTATCACTTCGGCGGCGGCCACCCCCCCAGCGCCCAGCACCAGGACGTCACACTCCAGTTCGGGACTGCCGCCAAGGCTGGCCGCGCCAGGTGCGGAAACGGGGGCGGCTGGAACCGCTACTGGATTGATAGCACCTTGCGCAGCACTGGCGAGGGCTGGAGCTGCTTTTGACTGTGCAACCTGCCCCACAGCGGCCTCCAGCATCACCACGACCGAGCCTTCGCCGACCTTGTCGCCCCGCTTGAGTTTGAGCTCCTTGAACACACCGGCACCACTGGAGGGGATCTCCATCGACACTGGCCCAAACCTAGGGTTTCCGCCAATCCGCAATTTTGTCGTATTGTCCGACCATCCATCTGAAATAATGGTCGACTCGTCTAGCCACTCTCTCGTACTTGCGGTTCCTGACCGCCTTGGCCTGCCGCTGGATCGCCTGAGGCCGTGGCTTAGGGCACGGCTGGACGACTTTGACGTGCTGTTGAGCGCCAGAAAGATCGACGGCGGCCAATCCAACCCGACCTGGCTGCTGACGGGCCCGGCACGACAATGGATCCTGCGGGCCAAGCCGGCGCCCACTGCCACCCTGATTCCCTCGGCCCATGCCATCGAGCGGGAATTCCAGGTGATGTCGGCACTGGGGTCATCCGGGGTCCCTGTGCCTCGGGTGCAGGTGCTGTGCGAGGACGAGTCCGTGATCGGCGTGGCCTTTTATGTGATGGACTTCGTCGAAGGTCGGGTGCTGCGCGATGTCACCCTGCCAGACATCCCGGCGCCGCAAAGGCGGGCGTACTTCGACGCGATGAACGACACCCTTGTGCGCCTGCACAAGACCGACTGGCGTGCCGCCGGGCTGCAGAATTTCGGCCGCCATGAGGGCTATTTCAGCCGCCTGATCCATCGCTGGTCCGTGCAATACCGGGCCAGCATCGGGGCGCCGACCCCGGGCATGGAGAA
Source organism: uncultured Burkholderiaceae bacterium (assembly GCA_964400915.1). Classification (GTDB taxonomy): domain Bacteria; phylum Pseudomonadota; class Gammaproteobacteria; order Burkholderiales; family Burkholderiaceae_C; genus CAYNWR01. Next base: position 560 of record CAYNWR010000014.1, on the reverse strand, counting down.
ACTGATGGCGTGGTTGCCGGACCACATTCCGGCGGGCGCCGACGGCCCGGCCGATACCTGCATCAGCCATGGCGATTTTCGCCTCGAAAACCTGATGTTCCACCCGACACGTCCCGATGTCAGCGCCGTGCTGGACTGGGAGCTTGCGACCCTGGGTCACCCCTTGAGCGATCTGGCTTACAACTGCCTTTCCTGGCATCTGCCGGCGGGCGTGCTGCGCGGCATGGCAGGGCTGACCACCGAAGCCTTGGGTCTGCCATCGCAGCAGCAGTACGTGGCGCGCTACTGCCATGCCACCGGTCGTGATCCGGCACAGGTCGGAGCGGAGTGGCCGTTCTACCTGGCTTTCAACCTGTTCCGGCTGGCCGCCATCCTGCAAGGGGTTGCTCACCGGCAGGCCCGCGGGGTAGCCGCCAGCGCCAGTGCCCTCACGGTCGGCGCCATGGCCTCGCCAGTGGCCGAGCGGGGTTGGTCCATCGCCAGCGGGGCGCTGCCCGCTTTGTCATCCTGAACTGCCTGCGGACTTGCCATGCCCTTCTTTGACGAAAACGAATCCACTC
>CAYNWR010000013.1:0-17313 GCA_964400915.1 uncultured Burkholderiaceae bacterium | reverse complement strand
GCGGCGGACATCGCCGTGAACACGGATCATGGGCGGCAGCCCCGCCGAAAGATGCAGGTCGGATGCCTTGTTCTTGACGCTGAAGGCCAGCAGTTGGGTGATGTCCAAGAAATACCCCGTCGTTTGCTACGCTCGAATGATTATGACGACGATTGCCGACAATCTCCAGCAAACACGTGCGCGCATCGTCGCGGCAGCACAGGCCAGCGGTGTCGACCCGCAGCGCGTGCGCTTGCTGGCGGTGACCAAAACCTTCGGTCCGGAAGCTGTTTTGGCCGCCTGGCAGGCCGGGCAACACGCCTTTGGTGAGAACTATGTGCAGGAAGCGGTCGAAAAGATCGCCGCCGTGGATGCCTTGCTGCCCCCGGGCGCGCAGCGGCCCGAATGGCATCTGATCGGCCCCTTGCAGGCCAACAAGACGCGTCTGGCCGCGACGCATTTCGACTGGGTCCACAGCGTGGACCGCGAACGCATCGCGCAGCGCCTGGCCGAGCAGCGGCCGGCCGAACTGGGGCCCTTGCAGGTGTGTCTGCAGGTGAACATCGACGCTGGCGGCAACAAGTCCGGTGTGGCGCCCGAGCAAACCCTGGCGCTGGCCCAGTCGGTCCTGCAGCACCCCCGGCTGGTCTTGCGGGGTTTGATGACGATCCCGGAACCCAGCGACAAACCAAACGACCAGCTGGCCGTGCACCGGCGTGCACGGGCCTTGTTCGACGAGGTGCGCGCAAACCTGGGTGCGGCCGCATCGGCGATGGACACCCTGTCGATGGGCATGAGCGCCGACCTTGAAGCGGCCATTGCCTGCGGCAGCACCCTGGTGCGGGTTGGAACGGCAATTTTTGGCAAAAGATAGGCTTAGCGAGCGTCAAGGCTCAACAGTTTGCTATCAATATAATATCTATCGCGCGGTGGGCGGCTTGAGCGAGCCGCAGTCGGCCCCCACCCAACGGCCCTGGGCCTGCATGGTCATGGTTTCGGTGCGGCCCTGGCGCTGCGCGTTCACGGTCATGTTCATGGTGTAGGCGGTGTCGCCCTGGAACTGAAACAGGCCTTCGCCGCTGGAGGGTGGGCTGCTGCAGGTGAACTGCATCTTCATGCGATTGGCGCCGCGCTCGACGATGGTGGTCTTGCAGTCGCCTTCCTGCTGTGTGGGAAGTTCACCACGCTCGGCCATTTCCTTGGAGATGCAGATGCGCACCGCGCTGCCGCCGCCAGGCGCCATGCCAACGCCCTGACGCGCCATCATCTCCTCGACCATTTTTCGTTGCTCGGGCGGCATGCTGGCGAGCTGTTCGCGCATCTGGGCCATCGCGGCGTTTGCCTGGGCGCCCTGTGCGCCCCCCATGCGGTGCTGGATTTCCCACAGGCCGGGCTTGGTGGTGCCTTGAGCGTGCACGGGCAAACCCAGCGTTGCCAGCAGGGCAGCGAGGGCAAACGGAAAACGGGGCAGGCAGCGATGGTGCATGGCGTGTCGGGGCGCCGGAGCGCCAGGGTTCGGGCGATGCGGCTATTCTGCTGGCATCGACGCCACCTGCCAACCGGCGCCGGCAGGCGAGCGATCGCCAATTGTGAACAAATGCCTCTGCCGAAGCCGACATGCCCGAGACGACGCCTTCATCGCCCTCCAGCACCCCCGGCGTGACGGCCGCGCCGCGCCCCATGGCGGTGGTGTTGCTCACCAGCGTCTTTGTGGTGGCGGCTTGTGGCCTGGTGTACGAACTCGCGGCGGGTGCCTTGGCCTCGTATGTGCTGGGCGATTCGGTCACGCAGTTCTCCACCGTGATCGGAACCTATCTGTTTGCGATGGGCATCGGCAGTTGGTTGTCGCAGCACCTGGATCGCCAGTTGCCCGCCCACTTCTTGCGCATCGAGATGCTGGTGGCCTTGGCGGGCGGCTTTCTGCCCATGCTCCTGTTTCTGGCCAATGCCTGGGCGCCGGGCAGCTTTCGCTGGTTGTTGTATGGGCTGGTGCTGCTCGTGGGGATGCTGGTGGGGCTGGAGATTCCGCTGGTGATGCGCATTCTCAAGCGCAGCGCCAGCCTGAAGGTGCTGGTGTCGGAGGTCCTCACCTTCGACTACCTGGGTGCCTTGGCGGTCTCAGTGGCCTTCCCCTTGCTGCTGGTGCCGCAACTCGGTCTGATCCGCACGGGCCTGCTGTTCGGGCTGATGAACGCCGCGGTTGCGCTGTGGGCGTTGTGGTTGTTTCGGGCCGAACTGCGCGCCGTGCTGGCCCATGCCGCGGCTGGCGTCTTCACCTTTGCAGTGTTGGCCAGTGGCTTTGTTGCGGCCGATCGTGTCACGTCCTGGGCCGAGGAGCACTTCTATCAGGCCAGCATCGTGGTGTCCGAACGCAGCCCCTACCAGCGCATCGTGGTCACGCAGGGCAAGACCGGCCTGCGCCTGTTCCTCAATGGCAATCTGCAATTTGCCGAGCGCGACGAGTATCGCTACCACGAGGCGCTGGTGCATCCGGCGTTGGCGGCCCATGGTGCGCCCCGCAAGGTGGCCGTTCTGGGCGGCGGCGACGGCATGGCGGTGCGCGAGGTGTTGCGCCACCCCGGGGTTGAACAAGTCACCCTGGTCGAGCTGGACCCCGCCATGACGCGTGTGTTCGCCACCGATCCGGCGCTGCAGCGCCTCAATGAAGGTGCGCTGACTTCGCCCAAGGTGCGCATCGTCCACGCCGATGCCTTCCGTTGGCTTGAGGAGACCGATGAGGTCTTCGACGTGGTGATCGTGGACTTTCCCGATCCCACCAATTTCTCGCTGGGCAAGCTCTATTCCCTGAGCTTCTACACCGCGCTGGATGCACGCCTATCTGCCAGCGGGTATGCCGTGGTGCAGACCACCTCGCCGCTGGTGGCCCGGCAAAGCTTCTGGACGGTGGTGACCACGATCGAGGCCGCTGGCCTGATCACCAAGCCGTACCACGCCAACGTGCCCAGTTTTGGCGAATGGGGCTTTGTCATCGCGAGCCGCCGCCCGTGGCGTGTGCCCGAGGCCTTGCCATCCGGGCTGCGCTTTCTGAGTCAGGCCGGCATGGACGCCCTGTTTCAGTTCCCGCCCGACATGGCGCGTGTGCCGGCGCCGGTCAACCGCCTGTCGAACCAGGCGCTGGTCTCGATCTACGAGCGCGAATGGGGCAAGGTGCAGCCGTGAAGGCTTGGCTCGGGCCCCGTGCGCGCACCAGCGAGGGCCGGCGTCGTCTGGTCATGGGTGCCGGTACGGCGGCAGCGACGAGCAGCCTGGCGGCCATCGGGTGTCGACCGGCGATGCCCAGCCTGCCGGAGGGTGGGTTTGTTGGTTCGGCCATGGACGACGGGCACCGCTGGCGCGACGGCAAGGATTGGGCCCCGGTCGGCGTGCCGCCGGGCCGCACGCGCAGGGTGGACGTGGTCATCGCGGGGGGTGGGGTCGCGGGCCTGGCCGCGGCACGCGCACTGCGGATGCGAGGGCGCGAGGATGTCGTGGTGCTGGATGCCGAGGACACGCTGGGCGGCAATGCGCGCAGCACCACCCTGGGGGGTTGGCCCTGCCCGCTGGGGGCCCACTACCTGCCAGTGCCAGCCCCGCACGATGAAGACCTGCTGGCGCTGTGCGACGAGCTGGGCCTGGCGCGGCGCCAGGGCTCGCGATGGGTCTGGAACGAAAGGCACCTGTGCCACAGCCCGCAGGAGCGCCTGTATTTCCGCGGCACCTGGCAGGAGGGCTTGTTGCCCACGCAGGGGCTGTCAGACGCCGCGCAAGCGCAGTTCGGTCGCTTCGCGCGCGCGGTGGAAAGCGCCCGTCAGTTGGCGGATTGGCGAATTCCAGTACAAAACAAGCCGTTGGCGAGCATGCAGCTTTCGCTCAACGCTATCAATTTTGATGATTGGCTGGGGCAGTTGGGATTTGACGACCCGCACCTGCGCTGGTACCTGGACTATTGTTGTCGCGACGACTACGGTGCAGGCACGGCCACGGTGTCGGCCCTGGCGGGGGTGGCCTATTTCGCAAGCCGGCACGGGTTTGCGCACCCGGAGGCCGGTTCGGGCAGCGATGGCGCTTCTGGTTCGGAGTCGGCTGGTGTCTTCACGTGGCCGGAGGGCAACGCCTGGCTGGTGCAGCGACTTGCCCGATACCTGGCGCCCGAGCGGGCCTTGGGTTCGCATCTGGTGACCCGCGTCGAAGTGGAGCGCGACGGCGTGCAGGTCGATGCGGTGGATCTGCGCAGCGGAGAACCCCAGCGTTGGCTTGCCCGGGCTTGTGTCCTGGCCCTTCCGATGCACGTCGCTAGGCGCGTGCTTGTCTCGCCCCCGCCGGCGCTGCACGAAGCCGCTCGCAACACCCAACATGCGGCATGGGTGCTGGTGAACCTGCACCTGCGCGAGGCGTTGGTCGACCGCCCCGGTGCCGCCCCGGCCTGGGACAACGTGGTTTTTGGCGGCCGGGGTTTGGGTTATGTGGATGCGGCCCATCAATCGCTGCGTGCCGCGCGTGGTGCCGGCGTGATCACGTGGTACGCCGCCTTGGGGGCCAGTGTGCCGGCACGGCAGCTCCTGCAATCCGCCGGGTGGGCGCATTGGTATCAGATGGCTCTGGACGACCTGAAGGCGCCGCACCCTGAGCTTCCCCACCTGGTGCGTGACGTTTCGGTGGCGCGCCATGGCCATGCCATGGCCGTGCCGGTGCCCAATTCCCTGGGTACGGCGGCCCGGTACGCCCTCCACCCAGATACGATGCGGACCCAGCAGCCGCGAAGTCGCCTGTGGTTTGCCCACTCGGACATCGCCGGGTATTCGGTGTTTGAAGAGGCTTTTGCCTTGGGGCACCGGGCCGGCATGGGCATTGCTTGATGGCGCTCACGCTGTCGGAGCTTGGGGCAGCGCGTTCGTTGGGTTGTTTTGGGTGAAACCGAAGGAGATGGGTGATGAATGAACGTCTTGATGTTGCGGGTGGCCAGGGCTTGACCGATCGACGACAGGCGATCGCCGCCATTGCGGGTGCAGCCCTGGGTGCGGCGGCGCTGGTGCCCAATCGCGCCCTGGCACAGGCCGGCGCGGGCGGGCGAACCGGTGAGGCCCAGGCGCGCCCGCTGGCCATCGATAGCGACGATGCGAGCTACTTCGCAAGGGAAGAGCCCTTTTTTACCCAATGGACCCGCGAGGAGTGCACGCTCGACCCCAATGTCGTCTACTTCATGGCGGCGCAGAAAGGGTCGGTGCCGCGCTCGGTGATGGTGCGCTACAAGGAGGGCCTGGATCAGGTGGCCCGGGATCCGTTTCCGGTGTACGTGCAACCGTCGGCACAGATGCGTGCGGCCATCGCCAGGTGTTATGGCACCACACCCGATCAGATCGCCATCACGCGCAACACCACCGACGCGCTGACCCTGGCGATGAACGGTATCGAGTGGAAACCCGGCGACGAGTTGCTGATCTCCCCTCTGGAACACCCCACGGGCATCACGCTGGCCCTGCGCATCGCGGCGCGCTACGGTGTGGTCATCAAGCAGTGGGGCATCCCCACGGGCGCCAACGTCACGGCCGACGAGGTGGTGGCGGCGCTGGCGCGTCGCGTGAATCCCGGCAAGACCAAGGTGATCTTCTTCAGCAGCCCGCTGTGGCCCACGGGCATGCGCCTGCCCGAGCGAAAGATCGCCGAGGTGGCGCAGAAGGCCGGCGCCATCACCATCGTCGATGGCGCGCACTACAACGGCATGATCGATCCCAAGCTCGACGAGACCGGCATCGACTTCTTTGGGCTGTGCGGCCACAAATGGCAAAACGGTCCGGGCGGTACGGGTGCGCTGTATGTGCGCAACAAGCGGTCGGCGGCCAATCCGACCGACCTGCCGCGGTTTCACCTGGTGCGAAGCCAATCGCGCGACGTGCCGTTTGATGGCTCCCGTGGCGATTGGGACATCGGGGCGGCGTTGCAGTTCTACGGGTTTCCCGAAAGCGGCGATTGGCGCGCCCTCACGGACGCTTGCCTGATGTGGGACAAGATCGGGCGCGAACGCATCCAGACGTGGCACATGCGGCTGGGAGACTATTTCGTGCGCCAGTTGGCCGCCCATTTTGGCGAAGCCAGCCTGCTGCGTCCCACCAAGGACCCGGCACTGAAGTCGGGCATCATTGCGTTCAACCCGTTTCCACGCAAAGAGCAGCGCTGGGACGAAAAGCTCAACATTGATTTTCGGGCGCGCATGCTGCGCGAGTACGGCTTTCGCATCAGCGGCTTGGGCGTGGGCAGCAATGGGCTGACACGGCGGCCCGACCCGGAGGCGGCCGCGTTCCCGGCCGGAACCATTCCCAATCGCGATCCTGCCAGTCTGGCCCCGGCGCCCATGGACCACCCGCAACGCGTCAACGCCTGCATCTGGAACAACCGCGCACAGATCGACGCCTTCTGTGCCGCCACGCAGGATCTGGTCAAGAAGATGAGCGCGTAAGCGCGGGCAGGGCATGGTCCAGGAATTCAGGGCACGCCAACATGGGGTTTTGCGAATTGACAAGCGGCTTGGCAGGCGCGCCCAATGGCACATCCACGACACATCAAGAGGTAGCACGATGAAGATTGCAAGGGTTCGGTCCGAACATTGGCGCTTGGGATGGGTTGCCGCAGCCGCTGGGCTGGTGCTTGCGGCTTGCGGCGGGGGGGACGGCATGGAGGCCTGTCTGCAGGCCGGGGCCAGTGGCGACGTGGTGGTGGGCTCGGGCTTGCCCGGAGACCCTGCCATTCCCGAGCCGCAGTCGGGCTACAAGACCGGCAAGAAGGCCGTCAACGCCTGGACCTACATGGCCGTCACGGCCAATCCGCTGGCCACCAAGGCCGGTTGCGAGGTGCTCAAGGCGGGTGGAACGGCTGTTGATGCGGCCGTCGCGGTGCAGGCCGTGCTGGGGCTGGTCGAGCCGCAAAGCTCGGGCCTGGGCGGCGGCGCGTTCATGGTGCATTACAACGCCGCCACCAAGGCCGTGCACACCTACGACGGGCGCGAAACGGCACCCGCAGCGGCCACGGAAGATTACCTGCGCTACGTGAGCGCCACCGACAAGACCAATCCCAAGCCGGATCTGGGCAACAGCTTTGCCAGCACGCGTGCCAGCGGGCGCTCGATCGGCACCCCCGGTGCCGTGCGCATGCTCGAACTGGCGCACCAGGACCATGGCCGCACGCCCTGGAGCGAGCTGTTTGGATCGGGCGTGAAACTTGCCACCGATGGCTTTCCGATCCCTGGCCGCATGGCAGCCGCCATCGCGGGTGCGCGCAACGACTTGCTGCGCGACGCCGATGCGACGGCCTATTTCCTCAATGCCGACTTGACGCCCAAGGCCCTGGGCACCGTGATCAAGAACCCGGACTATGCGGCCACGCTGACCAGCATCGCTCAGGGCGGCGCCAACGCCTTCTACAGCGGTCCCATCGCGCAGTCGATCGTGAACAAGATCAAGGTCACCAGTGGTGGCACGCCTCCGGTGGCCATCACACCGGGCCTGACCGAGTTGAGCGACCTGGCCAGCTACAAGGCCATCCGCCGGGATCCGGTTTGCTCGCCCTACCGCAGCTGGGTGGTGTGCGGCATGGGGCCGCCCTCATCGGGTGGCATCGCCGTTGCGCAGACCCTGGGCATCCTGGAAAACTTCGACCTCGCAGCGCACGGCCCGACGCTGGTCAATGACGAAGGTGGCAAGCCGTCGGTCATGGGTGTTCACCTGGTCAGCGAAGCCCAACGCCTGGCCTATGCCGATCGCAACAAATACGTGGCCGACACCGATTTCGTGCCCCTGCCGGGCAACAGCGTCAACACCTTGATTGCCCGGGCCTACCTGGCCGACCGCGCCAAGCTGATTTCGACGACCCGCAGCATGGGCACCGCTTCGCCCGGTGTGTTCCAGGGTTTCGTACCCCAGGGATCGAGCGCTGCCGAGGGCAATGGCACGACCCACATGTCGATCGTCGACAAGTACGGCAACGCCGTGAGCATGACCACCACCATCGAAAGTGGCATGGGGTCCTTCCACTTCACGCGGGGCTTCCTGCTGAACAACCAGTTGACGGATTTTTCGTTTGATCCGTCCGACGCCAGCGGCCCGATCGCCAACCGCATTCAGGCCAACAAGCGCCCGCGCAGCTCGATGGCACCCACGTTGGTGTTTGCGCGCAATGCCGACGGCTCGCGAGGCGATTTCGTCATGGCCACGGGCTCGCCTGGTGGCGCGACGATCATCCAGTTCGTGGCCAAGACCCTGGTCAGCGCGCTCGACTGGAAGCTGGACGCGCAGCAGGCCACGTCGATGGTCAATTTCGGCGCGGCCAACAGTGCCACCACGGGTATTGGTGGCGAGCATCCGTCGATCAATGCCACCAGCAACGGTGACAACGACAGCTTGGTCACCGGTTTGCGTGCCATGGGGCACACGGTGTCGGTGGCCGCGCAGTCCAGTGGTGTGTCCACCATCATCCGCAGGGGATTGGGGGACGGCCGCTCGGCCCTGGTGGGCGGTGCCGATCCACGTCGCGAGGGCCTGGCACTGGGCGACGCCTACACGCCATGAGTCGACAGTCCGCCGACAGGTCGGCGCCTGTGCACCCATGGAAGCTCAAGCGCCGTGCCTGGCTGGCGGGCGGCGCGGCTTTTCTGGCCGCTCCGCACCTGCACGCCCAGGGGGGTGCCTGGCCCAGCGAAAAGCCCATTCGCCTGGTGGTGCCCTTTGCACCCGGTGGGTCGACGGACATGGTGGCGCGCATGTTGGCTGAAGAACTGCGACCGCGCATCGGCCAGGCGGTGGTCGTGGAAAACCGGCCCGGAGCCGGATCGACCCTGGGTACCGGTCAGGTGGCCAAGGCGCCGCCGGACGGGTACACCCTGCTGGTGTCGGTGATCAGTGCCTTTTCGGTGGGACCGGCCCTGTACAAGGAACGGCTGGACTGGGACGGCAACCGCAACTTTGCCCACATCGCGGACATCCTGCGCACACCGTATGCGCTCATGGCCCACAAGGACGCGCCGTTTTCAAGCCTGTCCGAGCTCGTGGCGGCGGCCAAGCGCGGTGTGCGGCTGAACTACGCCACCTCAGGCATCGGCTCGATCCCGCACCTGGTGATGATGCGCTTTTCGCAAGCGGCCGGCGTTGAGCTCAATCACGTCCCCTACAAAGGGGGCGCGCAGGCGGTCGCCGACACCATCGGTGGCCAGGTCCACATGGTGCTCGACGGACTGGCGGCGGCAGTTCCGCACCTGCGTTCGGGCGCACTCAAGGGCGTCGGTGTGACCAGTCCCTCGCGCAGTGCGGTGTTGCCGCAGTTGCCGACCTTTGTGGAGCAGGGATTCGCTGGTTTTGTGGTCGAGGGATGGGCGGGCATTGCCGCGCCTGCGGGTACACCACGCCCCATCCAGGAACGCCTGGCAGCCGCGTTGCGAGAGGCCATGGCACTCCCGGCCCTCCAGGAACGCTACCGCGGTGCTGCGTCCGAATCAGGCAGACTCGCTCTGGACGAGTGGCAACGATTTGTTCGGGCGGATGCCGACATCTGGCGCCCGCTGGTGCAGGCGTCGGGCGCAACCGTCGACTGAAATCATTCAGACGCCCAGCCGAATGCGTCGGGCTGGGCGCTCCTGCGGCGCTGCAACCCAGGCGGGCCCCAGCGCGCTGGACACTCAGCAGGCCTTGTAACGAATGCGCTGCTTGGGGTCGGACGGTGGGTTGATGCAGGACCACACCGGGGCCGGCAGCGTGGTGGGCGCTCCGTTCACCGTGGCCTGCATGCCGGCGCCGGTCAGGCAGATGTCGGTGTCCGAACTGCCATCCGCGTTCAAGGTGACCGTGGCCGCGAACTGCTGCAGCGGCGTGGACACCGTAAAGGTCTGCCCACCCACGGTGACTTGCAGGTTGTCCGCCTGCGCAAAGCCGGTCGCCGCAAAAGTACCCGTCGGTGAACCACCCGTGAGCGAAATCGGGAACGTGCCGCGGCCCGTTGCCGCCGAATGAACGGGGCCACCATTGAGTTGCACCTCGACACCACTGCAGGTCGAGGCCGACGCGGGAATGACCACGTTGTTGAACGTGGTGGCGGCGCTGTAGGTGAAGTCAAACGTCAATGACGTGAAACCGGCTCCCAGGGCAATGTTGGCGCAGGCCTGCGCTGGGTAGTTGCCGTATTTGGCCAGCGGCGCAATGGTCATCGAGCCGCTCAGGGGCGCCTGGGCTGGGTAGGTGCCGGCGACCGAGGTGCAGGTGTTGCCACCGAACTGGGCTTGCGCGGCCACGCCAGCCAGGCCGAGGGCCATTCCAAACGCTGCGGTTCTGATCGACTTGATGTTCACGTTGACTCCGGATGCAAAAGGCCACTGGCAAATGAAACCCCGACCAAGCCCAGCGGAGGAAACTTGGCTCATGCGCTGCGCCCCCATGGTGGCAACGCAGCCCAATATTAACTCCCAAGGGCAAGAACGGCGAATTGCTGCGGATGACGTCGAGCTTCCCGGCACATCGTTGCAACACACGCAACGATGCATTGATCACTTCCGATCTGGTTTACCGCAACAGCGTGCCCAAGTGCCCGTCATCGACACAACGGATGACCCAGCTCTTGTGGCGATTCTTGGAAATTCTGGGCAATTCAAGTCAACGGAGTTCTTGTCACCATGAATCAATTCAAATCACTTCTTGTTGTCGCGGCAGCCGCAGCGGTGCTTTCCGGCCCCAGCCTTGTGTTCGCGCAAACCCATGGCGAAGCATCGGGTGAGGTGGCAGCACTTGCAACCATCACAACCCATACACCCAGCCTGAGCGTTGAGACGGTGAGGTCGGAGGTGCTGGCTGCACAGCGAGCGGGAACCTTGAGTTATGGCGAGGCTTCCGGCGAGCGCATTCCTTCAGCCCAAGTCAGTGGGCTGACGCGCGAAGCGGTTCGCACCCAGACCCTGCAGGCCCATCGCGACGGGACCCTGTCACGCCATCAGTGGTAGGCGCTGCCGCGGCGCGGAAGGGGTCGCGACAGCGCCCACCGCGCTGCGCTGCAGGACACCGATGACCCAATCGATGAACGCGCGCAGCTTGCGGCTCGGGTTTCGGTTGGGCGAATAGGCGACGTAGGCTGGCAGGGACTCGGTCGACCAATCGGGCAGGATGGTGACCAGTTCTTTGCGGTCCAGGTACGGCTGGGCCAGAAGGGTGGGCAATCGCACGACGCCCAGGCCGGCCAAGCCAGCCTCAAGATTGGCCCCGCCATCGTTGATGGCCAGCATGGCGGCGCCTTCGATGCTGTGGGCTTCGGCGCCTCGTCGGAACAACAGCGGTTTGGCCCTGCCGGTGCGGCCCGAGACAAAGGCCACCACACGATGCGGCTCGCGCGCCAGATCAAGCGGGTGCACTGGAACACCGTAGCGCTTCAGATAGGCCGGTGATGCACAGACCAGCAGCGGATAGTCGCCCACGTGGCGTGCAACGAGCGAATCGTCGCCGATCAAGCCCAGGCGCACGACGCAGTCGATCTGATCCCCGATCAAATCGGCCGGTCGGTCACTCAGGCCCAGGTCAATCTGGATCTCGGGATAGCGGGCATAGAAATCCGGAAGCGCCGGGATCAGGACCAGACGACCAAACACGCCGGGTACATCAACGCGCAGCTTTCCGCGCGGGGCTTGCCGGGTGACTTGCAATGACCCTTCCATGGCCTCGACATCGGCAAGGACGCGTCGGGCATGGTCTCGATAGGCTTCGCCTTCGGCGGTCAAGGCCACACGGCGCGAGCTGCGATGGAGCAGGCGAGTGCGCAGGTGTGTCTCCAGCGCCTGGACCAGGCGTGTCACCGTGGCCCTTGGCAACTTGAGAGAATCTGCCGCCCTGGCGAAGCTGCCACTGTCGGCAACTTGAACGAAAACGGTCATGGCTTGCAGGCGATCCATGGGTCGAATCGCCTCAAGGCCTGAAAAAATGGATTGACATTGACAGGTATGGGGCCAGCAGGCCCTTGTGCCGACTTACCCGTCGTCAATTGGGGGCGATGCAAGCCCTTTTCAAGCGGACGCCGAGACGGTCCATCGCCCCCTCGTGTGAGCCCGCCCGGGGGTCAGATGCCCTGAATCAACTCGCTCTTGTCGTTTTGCGCAGCAGGACGCGGCCGCCCCTGCAGGCTGTTGCCTGCCCCTGCCGGAAGGCCATCTGCCCATTGACAAACACGGCAGCGATCCCCTCCGACGGCAGCAAGGGGCGTTCGTACGTCGCCAGATCGCGAACGCGTTCCGGATCAAACACAACCAGATCGGCAAACCAGCCTGCGCGAACTTCGCCCCGCTCGTGCAGGCGAAAGTTGCGCGCCGACAGGCCGGTCATCTTGTGGACCGCCTGTTCCATCGAAAACAGCCCCATCTCGCGCCAGTACCGCGCCAGAACGCGTGGAAACGCGCCCCACAGGCGCGGGTGCGGATGTTTGTCATGGGGCAAACCGTCGGACCCGATCATGCTGCGCGGGTGGCTGAGCACGCGGCAGACATCGTCTTCATGCATCTGGAAATAGCAGGCGCCGCCTGGCTGCAAGCGCCGACACGCCTCTTGCTGGGTCGTGCCCCATTCGGCCGCGACCGAAGCGAGCATCCGCCCGGTCATTTCCGGGTGTGGTGTCGACCAACTCACCAGAACGTCAATGATCCCATCCACCAGATCCTCTCGCAGCACCGTCGATCCGGCCACGTAGGGGTACACGTCCATCGATATGTCCTGCCGTTGCGCCAGATCATCGATCAAGGGCAGGGTTTCCCGCGTCCTGCCCCAGTTGGCCGGCCCCGCGCACTTGTGGTGGGAAATGATCAGGGGCACGCCCGCATCGAAGGCGCAGCCACTGGCTTCGTGCATGGCCTCCAGGATGTCGGCCATTTCCGAACGCATGTGGGTGGCATACACCCCCCCATATCGGGCAACGACGCGGGCAAGCGCCGTCACCTCGCTGGCCGGCGCGGGCATGGCCTCGCTGTAGAACAGGCCAGACGACATCCCGATCGCCCCTTCGGCCATGCACGAATCGAGCAAGGCCTGCATGTCTGCCAGTTCTGCCGGACTGGCCGCGCGCGTCAAGTCTTTCATCACGGCGTAGCGCAGGGTGGTGTGCCCGATCAGTGGGGCCACATTGACGGCGGGTGCCACAGCGTCAACCGCCTGGGCGTAGGCCCGCATCGACGGAAACTGAAACGAGTTGCCGAGCAGGGTCAGCGCCCCCTGGGGCGGGTCGACAACCAGAGGAGCGACCGACAGGCCGCAGTTGCCCGTGACGACGGTCGTGACCCCTTGGGACAGCTTGGGCAGCATCTGCGGTGCATGGAGCACGATCGCGTCGTCGTGGGTGTGGACATCGATGAAACCGGGTGCAACGGCCAGATCCGTGCAATCAAGCACCTGAAGGTCCTGGCGCCTCAGCCCATCCGGGAGCTTCTTGCCCAGTTCGGGTCCGATCGCCAGGATGCGCTCACCACACAGCAGCACATCGCACCGGGTGGCCGGGCTGCCGGTGCCGTCGACGACGCGTCCGCCCTCCAGCAGGGTCCAGGCTGTCATGCGGCGCGTTCCTCGGGCAGATTCGCTTCGTCTGCCCAGCTGAGTTTGGGATGGTGATGCATGTCGACTCCACGGGTTTCCAGGGTCTGTCGGATATTGGCCATGCGGTGCAGGGCCTTGTCACCCAAGCGCTGGGCAACAAGGACCGTGAGGATCTCGATGACGGTCAGATGTGCGAGGTACGCTTCCGGGCCCACCGGCATCACCGGGTCCGGCGCAACCTGCACGGCCAACACGATGTCTGCGACGGTGGCCAGCTGCGACCCGGGCTGGGTGAGGGCGACCACGGTCGCACCTTGTGAACGCGCAACGTCAACCGCCTCCAGAAGCGAGGGCATCCCCCCCACATGCGTGATGGCCATGACGACATCCCTGGGGCCGATGGTCGCAGCCGAAATCAACTGCAAGTGGGGGTCGAGGTAGGAGCTGGACGTCAGACCCATCCGGTACAGGCGGGCCTGAAGATCAGACGCCATGAAGTTGGATGTCACGCCGACACCGTAACAATCGATCCGCGAAGCCAGGGCGATGGCATCGGCGGCGGCCTGTACGGCCTCACCCCGCAATTGAGCCTTGACGCCCGTCACGACGGCTGCCGCGTTCTGGGTGACCTTGGTGATGACCTGCTGCGTGTTGTCGTCCATGCGGACTTGTCGATTCAAGGGTGAACCACCCACCGCCAGGTCCTGGGCCAGGGCCAGCTTGAACTCGCGCAGGCCCGGGTAGCCCAGATCGCGGCAGGTTCGCATGATGGTTGGCACCGAGCTGTTGGCCCGCTGGGCGAGAGTTTCGAAGGTCTCGTCCAGAACCCGCTGCGGATCCTCCAGGACCAGGGCCAGAACCGTCCTTCTGGCCGTGGGCGCACGGTCGATGATGGCCGCGATTTTTTCCAACACGTGGGGTGGCATGGTCAAGCCTCAGAAACAGGTCACGATCGCGTCGCAAACCGTGTAGTCATCGTCAACAACGGGAATCCATCGCCACTTGTCGAACGTGGTGCATGGGTGAGAAATGCCCAGCAGCACCAGATCGCCAACTTTCAGGGCCTGGTGTTCCTCGCCCGTACCTCTCAGATAGGCATGCTGGTCGTTCAGACCCACCACCCGCCAATCCGCAGGCGGCGGCGTGAAGCTTGCGGTGCTTTCAACATAGACCCCCACAACTTGAGGCAACTCAAGGTCGTAGGAGATGTCTCGCTTGCCGACGCCCAAGATGGCCAATCCGGGCTCAGGACAGGATTGCACCACGGCGCAGACCTCCAGGGCTGCCTGCAGACCGTGTCCACAACCCATGCGCTTCGCAACGACACCCATGAAGCGTTGGTACGAGCCGTGGTCGTGGGTCACGTAGCAGCCGGAGCGAAGCAGTCCGCGCACGGGTCGGGACAAGGCCAGGGTGAGGTGATCGACCACCAGGTCGAAGATCGCGGAGCCGCCCGCGGTGAGGAGAATCTCGTCAGATTCAAACAGCTGCTCCCCGTCGCACGCCTGGGCCAGCGCACGCACGCGTTCCATCAAAGCCTGGGCGTAGGTCGTATCGGCGTCGGTGTTGCCAGTGGCGCCCAGGCCCTCATAACATTCGAGGCCGACCAGTCGCGCGGCCGGGCTCACGCGCACACGCCGGGCCAGCGCCAGGGCCTGCTCGTGGCTGCGGCAGCCCGTGCGTCCACCCGGCACGCCCACCTCGATCAGCACGTCGTGGGCCAAGGCGCTCGGCGTGATCGCGTGCCACTTCTCGATCAGGTCCAGTTGCGCGCCTGAATCCAGCAGAAAGGCGATTTGCAGGTCTGGATCTGCTCGCTTGAGGGATTCAAGCGACTGCAGGTCCACGGCGCGAAACACCTGGTTGGCGATGATGAAGCGCCTGGCACCAGCGGCGATGCCTGCGTGCAGCTGCGTGACGCTGGCAAAGGTCAACCCATAGGCGCCGGCATCCAGTTGGCGCCGAAACAATTGGGGCGACATGGTGGTCTTGCCGTGTGGTGCGAGGCCGACGCCGTGGGCGTTCGCGTAGTCCTGCATCCACTTCAGGTTGCCCACCAAGGCACGGCGGCGAACGATGGCCAGTGGCAGGGGCAAATCGCCTCGCAAAACGTTCCACCCCTGCCTGCCGATGGCCGATCGGGGCAAGGGTTTGCTTTGTTGCGGGAAACCCTTCATTGAGGCGTCCAACACCGGATCGACAAGCTGCTGCCAACTCATTGGAATACCCTCCGCGCTGCGCGCTGTGGGGCGATGAGCCTTTGGGCGGCCGCACGGCTCATGCCAACACCTCCGATTCAAGGTCTTCACGAATACAGGCAACCAGGCGACCATCGCCCAACGCACGCGCAGCGGGTCGCTGGGCGGCGCAGGCTGCTTGTGCATGCGGACATCGGGTTCGAAACACGCAACCCGATGGCGGATTGACTGGGCTGGGAATGTCGCCCTGCAGGGGCACATGGAGCATCGGCATCGACGGATCGGGTTTGGGCGATGCGGCAAGCAGGGCCTGGGTGTAGGGATGCAGGGGCCGGGCAAAGAGTTCCCGGGTCGGGGCCACCTCCATGATCTGCCCAAGGTACAGCACGATCACCCGATCGCAGAGGTATTCGACCACGTCCAGATCGTGCGATATGAATAGCAGGGTGAGTGACAGCTGATCCCGCAGATCGCAAAGCAGGTTGACGATCTGCGCCTGGATCGAAACGTCCAGCGCCGACAGGGGTTCGTCGGCCACGATGAACTCCGGTGAAACCGACAAGGCACGCGCAACGCCGATGCGTTGACGTTGCCCGCCCGAGAATTCATGCGGATAGCGGCTGGCGTGTTCGGGATGCAGACCCACCTGATGGAGCAAGGCCGCGATGCGTTCATCCGTCTGGGTCTTGCCGTGGGTGATGCCGTGGATCTGCAGCGCCTCGCGCAGGATGTCGCGCACGCGCATCTTGGGGTTGAGGCTGGCGTAGGGGTCCTGAAAAATCATCTGCAGCTTGCCACGCAGGCTGCGCATGCGCCCGCCCGAGACCTTGCCCAATTCTTCGCCTCGGTACATCACGCGGCCGGACGTGCTGTCCACCAGCCGCAGCAGGGCGCGCCCGATGGTGCTCTTGCCAGAGCCCGATTCACCGACCAGGCCCACGGTTTCGCCCGCCATGATCGTGAACGACACGTCATCCACCGCACGGACGGGGCGCGATGGACTGCCAAAGTACTTTCGAAGGTGGACCACCTCGATCAAGGGCACTGCAGAGGCTGGTTGCGTGGCCATCAAGTGACCTCCTCGCACCGCAGGCACCGCACGCTCGCGCCCGTCGGGCCGACGCTCAGGACGGGAACGGTTTCGCGGCAACGCGCAATGGCCTGGTCGCACCGCGGCTCGAAGGCACATCCCGGTGGTGGCGCCAAGGGGCTCGACACCTGACCGCGGATGGCATGGAGCCGACGCCTGGAGTCACCCCCCTTTGCCCGCAGGCGGTGCTGGCCGGGCAGGCAGGCCAGCAGACCCTGCGTGTAGGGGTGCCTGGGCTGCATGAACACGGCCTGCACACCGGCCGACTCGACGATGCGTCCCGCATACATGACGGCAACGCTGTCCGCATGATGTGCCACCACGCCCAGGTTGTGGGTGATGAAGAGGATGCTCATGCCCGTTTCAGACTGCAGCTTGCGCATCAACGCAAGAATCTGCGCCTGGATCGTCACGTCCAGGGCGGTGGTGGGTTCGTCGGCGATCAGCAGACTTGGATTGCAGGCCATCGCCATCGCGATCATCACGCGCTGGCGCATGCCTCCCGACAACT
>CAYNWR010000012.1:0-17416 GCA_964400915.1 uncultured Burkholderiaceae bacterium | reverse complement strand
GGCGCCGGTGTTGACGATGTCGACACTGCCATCGGGCTTCTTGACCAGCCAGGTCCAGCCGCTGCCGAAATTGCCCACCGCGCTCTTCACGAAGGCTTCCTTGAAGGCCGCGTAGCTGCCCCATTTGGTGTTGATGGCCGTTGCCAAGGCACCCGTGGGCTCTCCGCCGCCCTGGGGCTTCATGCAATTCCAGAAGAAGGTGTGGTTCCAGATCTGCGCGGCATTGTTGTAGATACCCCCCGAACTGGTCTTGACAATTTCCTCAAGCGTCTTGCTTTCGAACTCGGTGCCCTTTTGCAGGTTGTTGAGGTTGACCACATAGGCGTTGTGGTGCTTGCCATGGTGAAACTCCAGCGTCTCCTTCGAATAGTGGGGCGCCAGCGCGTCGATGGCAAAGGGCAATGCAGGTAGGGTGTGTTCCATGAGGGCCTCTTGAATCCGTTGGGGAAAGTGGGATGCGAATCAACAGCGCATTGTAGGAAGGAATTCATCAACCTTCATTTGGCGCGGGCTTGCCCTTGGTGGGTCGCCACACCGTCAACCGTGAGGTCCAGATGGCCGTCGGCCAGGCTTGCGCGCACGGCCTGGCCAGGCCTTGCGTCGCCGGTTCGCATCAGGACACGGCCGCTGTTGGCATCGGTCAGCCAGGCATAGCCCCGTTCAAGCACCTGATGCGGATCCAGCAGACCCAGGCGCAGCCCGGCCTGCTGCAGCCGAACCGCAGCGGCTTCGAGGTGCCGCCGACCGGCCCCCACCAGGCGTGTGCGCTCGGCCTGCAGGTTCTGCGCTTCATCGCGACGCCATCCGTGCAGCCGGTGGTGCAGGGCATGGCCAAGACCGATCAGGCGTTCGCGCTCGCGTTGGAAGCCCGCAGAGGGCCGCCCCAGACGCGCCGCCAGGGCATCCACACGCATCGCATCGGTATCCATCTGGCGTCGCGCGAGGTTGCACAGGCGCTGCTGCAGGTGATCCAGCGCGTTCAATGCCACCTCGCGTGCCTGCGCCACGAGTTCGGCGGCCGCTGTGGGCGTTGCGGCCCGCACGTCGGCGCAAAAATCTGCGATCGTAACGTCGGTCTCATGGCCGACACCACTCACCAGGGGAACCGGGCTGCGAACGATGGTGCGCGCCAGGGCTTCGTCGTTGAAGGCGGCCAGTTCCTCGGGTGCGCCGCCGCCGCGCACCAGCAGGATGACATCGATCACGGGTTGGTTGCCCGTGCCTTGAGGTGCCTGCGCCAGGGCATACAGGTCGTTCAGCGCTGCACACAACTCGGCTGGGGCCTGGGCACCCTGCACACTCGCAGGCGCCAGCACAACCGGCAGGTGAGGCACCCGTCGTTTGAGTGTGGTCACCACATCGTGCAAGGCGGCCGCACCGAGCGACGTGACCACCCCGATGCCCCGGGGCCACGCTGGCAGCGTGCGCTTGCGGGCCGGCTCGAACAGGCCTTCCAGCTGCAGCCGCGCCTTCAGGCGCAGGAACTGTTCGAACCAGGCGCCGACACCGTCGGCCCGCTGCAGACTCTCGACAACCAGCTGCAGGTCGCCACGCGCCTCGTACACACCGAGGCGCCCCCGCGCCTGCACCCGGTCACCCTCGCGCGGCGAAAAATCCAGCAGGCTCGCACCGCGCCGGAACATCGCGCAGCGCAGCTGCGCACCGCTGTCCTTGAGCGTGAAGTAGCAATGTCCGCTGGCAGCACGGGTGAAAGCCGAAATCTCGCCGGCAACGGTCAAGGGATTGAAGCGTGCTTCCAGCGTGTCGGCTGCCGCTTTGCAAAGGGCACCAACCGACCAGACCCGCGGCGCAGCCGAGCGCACATCGCCAGCAAAGGGAAATGGGGTGGGAGGTGGAGCGCCCGCCGAAGGCTCGTCGTCAACCATGTTGCTGGGGTCGGAAGTTGGTGTGCAGCGCCGGGTGGGCCTGGCCGAGCCGGGCAGCCGGTGGGCCATAATCGCCGCGCCCACTTGTCCCACCGTGGAGACGACGACTTGCTTTCGATCATACAAGCGGCTGGCTGGCCCATATGGCCACTCATCGCATGCTCCGTAGCTGCACTGGCGCTCATCATTGAACGGTTTGTAAGCCTGAAGACGGCGCGCGTGGCACCCCCGAAACTGCTGGACGAAGCGGTGGCCGTGTCGGCCCAGGGTGTACCCAACCCGGACGTGGTGCAGCAACTCGAGCAGAACTCGGCACTGGGCGAAATCCTTGCCAGCGGTTTCAGGGCCCTGGCCGCCAATCCGCGCGCCAGCGACGATGAATTGCGCACGGCCCTGGAGCATTCCGGACGCGCCGTTGCCCACCGGCTGGAAAAGTACCTCAGCGCCCTGGCCACGATCGCCTCGGCTGCGCCATTGCTTGGGCTGTTGGGCACGGTGATCGGCATGATCGAGATCTTTGGCTCGCAGGGTGGCAGCGGCGGAGTGGGCGCCGGTGTGGGCAACACCAACCCCGCCCAATTGGCCCACGGCATTTCTGTGGCGCTGTACAACACCGCGTTTGGCTTGATCGTGGCCATCCCCTCACTGATCTTCTGGCGCTACTTTCGCGGTCGTGTCGACGCCTACCTCTTGACGATGGAACTGGCGGGCGAACGCTTTGTGCGACATCTGGCGCGCCTGCGGCGGCCCTGACGCAAGGAGCACAAGGGTGAATTTTCGCAAGCGCCGGCAGGAAGAACCGGAGATCAACCTGATCCCCTTCATCGATGTCCTGCTGGTGGTGCTGATCTTTCTCATGCTGTCGACCACCTACAGCCGCTTCAATGAGCTGCAGGTGCGCCTGCCCGTCGCCAGCGCCGATGCGCTGCGCGAGCGGCCGCGCGAGATCGTCGTGGCCGTGGGTGCCGACGGACTCTACGCGGTCAACCGCCAGGTGATCCAGGGCCGCAGCGTCGACGCCCTGTCGGCGGCGCTCATCGATGCCTCGCGCGGGGCGCGCGAGACAGTCGTCGTGATCAGCGCCGATGCGCGCGCCGCGCACCAAGCCGTCATCACCGTGATGGAAGCAGCCCGTCGCACGGGTTTGACCCAAATCACCTTCGCCACACAAACCCCGGCCGGCGCCGGGCGTTGACGCGCGTGGCAAGGCGCGTGCCATGAACGCGCAGGACGCCCTGCAACGCGTCTGGCGCAGCCGCAACCTGCTGGCCATTGCGTTGTTGCCCGCCGCATGGGCCTATGGCCTGCTTGCCCGACTGGACCGACAACGCCAAATGACATTGCGCCGGGCTCCTGCCGTGCCCGTGATCGTCGTGGGCAATGCCGTGGTGGGCGGCGGCGGCAAGACGCCGGTGGTGATTGAGTTGGTGCATTGGCTGCGCGCGCAGGGCTGGCACCCGGGTGTGATCTCGCGTGGTTATGGGCGGTCGCAAGACGGTTCGTCGCTCACGCGCCTGGTTGAACCCGACGCGGATCCGCGCGAGGTGGGCGACGAACCCCTGCTCTTGCGCCAGCGAACCGGCAGCCCGCTGGTGGTGGGTGCCAACCGGCTCCAAGCCGTCGCGGCCTTGTGGGCTGCAGCGCCAGCAACCGACATCGTGGTCAGCGACGACGGTTTGCAGCACCACGCGCTTGACGCGAGCCTTCGCATTTGTGTGTGGGACCGCGCGGGGCTTGGCAATGGCTGGTTGCTGCCGGCCGGGCCCCTGCGCGAGCCCTGGCCACCGCAGGCGGATTTTTTCCTGTGCAGCGATGACGACGGCACCGGCCCGGGCGCTGCACCCCGAACGCGTTCGGCGCAACAGGCAACACCTGACGGGTCCTTTGTCGTGCGCCGACGCCTGGCGCAGCGGGCCCGCAACGCAAGTGGACAGACGCGCTCCCTGGCGGAGCTTGCAGCACATCCCGTTCAGGTCTGGACCGGCATTGCGCGGCCCGAGCGCTTCATCCAGGCCCTGCGGGTGGCCGGCTTTCAGCTTGCTGAGGTTCAACGGCATCCCGATCACTACCATTTTGATAGCGAATCAGACAAGCCCGACGCTCGCTACCCATTGATTTGCACCGAAAAAGATGCTGTGAAGCTGTGGCGCCGCTTTCCGCAGGCCTGGGCCGTGGCCTTGGAGCTGGAGGTCGATCCTTCCTTCTGGGAGGCACTGGCCGAGCGCCTGCGCCCACTATCATCGGACGATGGACCCCAAGCTGCTTGAACTGCTGGTCTGCCCGGTGACCAAAGGGCCCCTGCAATACGACCGCGAACGCCAGGAGTTGGTGTCGCGCGCTGCGCGCCTGGCCTATCCCGTGCGGGACGACATCCCCATCCTGCTGGAAACTGAAGCGCGCACGCTGACCGATGAAGAAATCGAAAGCTGATTTCTCGGTGCTCATCCCGGCGCGTCTGGCGTCGACCCGACTGCCGGACAAGCCGCTGGCCGACATCGACGGCCTGCCGATGGTCGTGCGCGTGGCGCGCCAGGCGGCGCAATCGTCGGCGGGGCGCGTCGTCGTCGCAGCCGATCACCCTCGCATCGTCCAGGCCTGCACCGAGCACGGTGTGGCGGCCATCCTCACCCGCGGCGACCACCCCAGCGGCAGCGACCGACTGGCCGAAGCCTGCGATTTGTTGGGACTGCAGGGCGACGCCATCGTCGTGAACGTACAAGGCGACGAGCCCCTGATCGAACCCGATCTCATCGACCAGGTGGCGTTTGCTCTGGCCGAGTCTGCTCAGGATTCCATGAGCACAGCGGCCCACCCCATCGCCGACGCCCGGGAGTTTGCGAGCCACAACGTCGTGAAGGTGGTGTGCAGCAACGATGGCCGGGCAATGTATTTCAGCCGCGCACCGATCCCCTGTTGGCGCGATGCGCCCGCCGATGGGTTGGCAATCAACGCTGAACTGGCCCCGCTGCGCCACATCGGCATCTACGGCTATCGCGTGGCCTTCCTGCGGCGTTTTCCCCTGTTGGCGCCAGCGCCCGTCGAGCGCGTGGAAGCGCTCGAGCAACTGCGCGCGCTCTGGCATGGCGCGTCCATTCGGGTGATCGTGACCACCAAAGCCCCTGCGCCTGGCGTCGACACACCCGAGGATCTCGCGCGGGTGCGTGCTATCCTCGCCGCCGCACGACGGACGTGATCAAGAGCCCCCGAGGACGACATTCATGAGACTGATTTTGCTTGGTGCACCCGGTGCTGGAAAAGGCACTCAGGCCACCTTCATCTGCCGGCACTTCGGCATTCCTCAGATTTCCACGGGCGACATGCTGCGCGCAGCCGTCAAGGCCGGCACCCCGCTGGGCCTGAAAGCCAAGGCGGTGATGGACTCGGGCGCGCTGGTCAGCGACGACATCATCATTGGTCTCGTCAAGGAACGCCTCACCCAGCCCGATTGCGCCAAGGGTTTCCTCTTCGACGGTTTCCCGCGCACCATTCCGCAGGCCGAGGCCATGAAGGTTGCCGGTGTCCGACTCGATTTCGTGCTGGAAATCGACGTACCGTTTGACATGATCATCGAGCGCATGAGCGGGCGTCGCTCGCACCCGGTGTCCGGGCGCACCTATCACATCCGATTCAATCCACCGAAGGTGCCGGGCATCGACGACATCAGTGGCGAGCCGCTGATCCAGCGCGACGACGACCGCGAAGATACCGTGCGCAAGCGCCTGGATGTCTACAGCGAGCAGACACGGCCGCTGGTGGACTACTACTCCAAATGGGCTGCGGCCGATCCGGCTGGTGGCCCCAAGTACCGCAAGATCGATGGCACGGGCACGGTGCAGGAAATCACCGCGCGGGCGATGGCGGCCCTGGCGGCCTGAGCACTTTGCCGGGGCGATTGATGCACCCGGCCACACATTCATCCGCCTGTCGTCATCAACGCCAGCTGCAGGGCCACACGCGCCTTGGCTGGCGTGAGATCACCTGCGACGTCGAAATCACGCCCCGGTGTGGGCAGAACCGGCCCGGCGGCGCAGCGTGTGGATCGCAGCACACCAACCCCTAGGGCTGCGGCCCGGTGCAGCGCCTCATCCAGGCGTTCGCTGACCGAACCACCCCCCGTGCCGGCCACCACCAGGCCTTGAACGCCCACGGCCAACAGCGCGTCCACGATGGCGCCATCGGCATCGGCATGGTTGGTCACCACCTCAACACGTGGCCAGGCCATCAACGCTATCTTTTCTATATCAACATCTCCAGAATCCATGATCGCCAGCGTGCCGTTTTTATATGGAATGACCGTTTCCCCGGTCACACAGCCCCATGGGCCGGCGTCACCCGACGTGAAGGCGTCCAGGCGCTGGGTGTGGGACTTGCGCACGTGTGGTGATGCATGGACCAAACCCGCGCAGACCACCGAAACCCCCTGGGCGCGCCCATCGAGTGCCACCAGCGCCGCATCGAACAGATTGCGCGGCCCGTCGGCAGAGACGGCATTGCTGGGGCGCATGGCGCAGGTCAGTACCACGGGCTTGGTGGGTGCAAGCACGCGCTGCAGAAAGTAGGCGGTTTCCTCGATGGTGTCGGTGCCGTGTGTGATCACCACACCCCGCACATCGTCGCGTGCAAGCCAATGGCGGCAACGCCTGGCCAGGTCGATCCAGACCTCACGGCGCATGTCCTTGCTGTCGATCTGGGCCACCTGCTCGGCATGAACCTTCACATCCGCTGACAGGCCGGCCGCTGCCAGCAGGTCAGCCACACCCACCTGCGCCGCGACATACCCGTCGGCCCCGGAAGCCTTGGGAGCCAGGCCGGCAATCGTGCCGCCCGTGGCCAGGACCGCGATGGCGCGCGGTGGATTCAAGTTTTGTTGCGACGAAACACCTGCTGACTCGAAAGGGTTCGCCGCCATTTGTTGTGCTGGGACTTGCATAATTTGAAAAACTGGTGAAAAATACAGTTACTGGATATCGAGACAGTTCAACCACCGGCATCCAGCCGACAAGGAGTTGCCACGATGATGGAACGTCCCAAGCTCACCGCCCGGCAGCAGCAGATCCTGGATCTGGTGCAAAGCGCCATTGCGCGCACCGGTGCGCCGCCCACGCGCGCGGAGATTGCTGCGGAACTGGGCTTTCGCTCGGCCAATGCCGCAGAAGAGCATCTGCAGGCGCTGGCTCGCAAAGGTGTCATCGAGCTGGTTTCCGGAACCTCGCGCGGGATCCGGCTGCGTGGTGACGCGCTTCGTGCCATCCACGAATCGCGCGTCAAGCAATTCAACCTGCCCTTGCCGGGGCTCGCGCAACTGGCCCTGCCTCTGGTCGGCCGCGTCGCGGCGGGCTCGCCCATCCTGGCGCAGGAACACGTCGATCAGACCTTTTATGTCGAAAGTGGGCTGTTTCAGCGCCGGCCCGACTACCTGCTCAAGGTGCGCGGCATGTCGATGCGCGATGCCGGCATCATGGACGGCGACCTTCTGGCGGTGCAGGCCACCAAAGACGCCAAGAACGGCCAGATCATCGTGGCCCGCCTGGGCGAGGAGGTCACGGTCAAGCGTTTTCGCCGCAATCGCCACTTGATCGAGTTGCACGCCGAGAATCCCGACTACCCCACCATTGTGGTCGAGCCGGGTGAGCCTTTTGAAATCGAAGGCTTGGCCGTGGGCCTGATTCGCAACACGATGTTGATGTAAGTCTTCGCCACAGCACCAGGTGGCGGGCGTATGTCGGGCCTTCGGGCGACCGGCATCACCCTGGTGATGGTGGCCGCGTCTTCGCAATCCTGCCGGTTCTTCTGCTTGCAAACCCGAAAGGATGACCATGATGCTGACCTTGCTTGCGCCCGTGGTGTTGTTTCCCTGGCTGCGCGATTGGACAACGCGCAAACGTGCGCCAACACCCAGCGGCGTTCAAACGCCCCACACGCCCGCCAGGGAAGCCAGCTGGCACGCGCCACGCGCCGTGGGCGCAGTGCCGGCCGAGTCGCGATGCGCATCGGTGCGGGTCTTGCGGGTTGCTGAACCAGGTGCCCGCCGCCACAGCGCCGGCCGAATGGTGATTTCAGGGCGCATGGTGGACGTCTGCCGCGAACTCGAACGCATGGCCCACGACGAACAACGCAGCTGAATTCTGTCGCGGCCAGCTTGCCGGCGGTGGGCTGCGCAGGCCGCCGCTTCGGCTGCAGGCCCTGCGGCGGCCTTGTGTCAAGCGCTGGCGCCAACCAGGTAGTCGCGCTTGCCCAGATCAACGCCGTTGTGGCGCAGGATCGCATAGGCGGTGGTTACATGAAAGAACATGTTGGGCAGCACCCAGTGCTTGAGGTAGGCCTCGCCCTTCATCGTTCTTGACTCCTTGCCCACCGGAAACGTGATGTCCTTGTCTTCCGTGCCGTCGATCTGCTCGGGGCGGATGGTGGCCAGGTAGTCCAGCGTCTTCTGGATGCGGGCTTTCAGATCCGCAATGGTTTGCTCGTTGTCTTCAAACCGGGGCGGCTCCACCCCGGCAATTCGGGCGGCGCCATTCTTGGCGGCGTCACAGGCAATCAGGATCTGGCGGGTGAACGGCAGCATGTCTGGGGCCAGCCTGAATTGCGTCAGGGCGCCGGGATCACACTTCTTGAGGTCCACGAAGGCCTGCGCCTTGTCGAGGAAGTGTGAAAGGTTGCACAACATCGTGCGAAATACCGGCAGGCTTGCCGACGACATGGAAATGCTCACGCTGGGTCTCCTGGAAGGACAAAGGGCCAACCGTGGCCCGGCTCCGGCCCGACCTTCGGTTGGTGCAGTGCAGGCACAATTCCGTCATGACCATGAACATCGTGATCCTCGACGACTATCAGGACGCTGTGCGCAAGCTGCATTGTGCTTCCAAGCTCGAGCCCTGGCCGGCCAAGGTCTATACGAACACCGTCAAGGGATTGGGGCAGTTGTCGGTTCGGCTCAAGGATGCGGATGTGATTGTGTTGATCCGCGAGCGCACACACGTTTCACGCGCACTGATCGAAAAATTGCCGCGGCTCAAATTGATCTCCCAGACCGGTCGTTCGGGCAACCACATCGACATCGCCGCCTGCACCGAGCGCGGCATCGCGGTCGCCGAAGGGGTGGGCTCACCCGTGGCCCCCGCCGAATTGACCTGGGCACTCATCATGGCCGCCACCCGCCGCCTGCCGCAATACATCGCCAGTCTCAAACACGGCGCCTGGCAGCAGTCGGGCCTGAAGGCAGCCTCCATGCCACCGAACTTCGGGCTCGGCACCACCTTGCGCGGGCGCACCCTGGGGATTTGGGGCTTCGGCAAGATCGGGCAGATCGTGGCCGGCTATGGAAAGGCCTTCGGCATGAACGTGATCGTCTGGGGTCGCGATGCATCGCGCGAGCAGGCACAGGCGCAGGGCTGCCAGGTGGCGCCCAGCCGCGAGGCCTTTTTTGCGGCCAGCGACGTGTTGAGCGTCCATCTTCGGCTGACCGATGAGACGCGCGGCATCATCTCTCTGGACGATCTGTCGCACATGAAACCCACCTCGCTGTTTGTGAACACCTCACGTGCGGAACTCCTGGAGAGCGACGCTCTGATTGCGGCGCTCAATCGGGGTCGCCCGGGCCTGGCGGCGGTCGATGTGTTCGAAAGCGAGCCGATCTTGCAGGGGCACGCTCTCTTGCGCCTCGAAAACTGCATTTGCACGCCGCACATCGGCTATGTCGAACAGGACAGCTATGAGCTTTACTTTGGTGCAGCGTTCGACAACGTCGTGAATTTCATGCGGGGCACCCCCAGCAACATCGTCAATCCGGGCGCCCTGCAGGTGCGTCGTTGAACGCTGGTCCACGCCCGGCCGGCCCCAGCCACAACACACTTGCTTTGTGGGCCTTGATGGCCGGGAACCTGGTCATCGGCACGGCAGTGATGCTGGCCTCGGGAACGCTCAACGAAATCGCCGCGGGCTTCGCCATTGGCGTCGAAACAGCCGGCTTGCTCGTCACCGCCGGCGCCATCGTGATGGGCGTGGGCGCGCCGATCGCGGCGAGTATGGTCGGTGAGATCGACCGCAAGTTCCTGCTTCCTCTATCGCTTGCGTTCATGGGTGTGCTTCACGGTGTCTGCGCCCTGCTCGACGACTTCTCCGGCGTTCTTGTGCTGCGCTCGCTGGCACTGATCACACCGGCGCTGTTCACCGCACAAGCCGCTGCAGCCTGCCGTTTTCTGGCTCCGCCAGATCAACAAGGGCGAGCGATTGGTTTTGTGTTCTTGGGTTGGTCCGTGTCGGCGGTTCTGGGCGTTCCCTTGGGCGCCTGGATCGCAGGCACGTTCGGGTGGCGATCGGCCTTTGGCATGGTGGGCGTTGGCAGCCTGGTGGCGGCCGCCTTGCTGGTGTGGGCACTGCCAGCAAACATCCGGCCAGCCCGGATGTCGATCACCAGTTGGCGTGCGGCCCTGGCCTCGCGGCCCATCATGCTGTGTATCGCCGTCACAGCCCTGGCGTCATCGGGCCAGTTTGTGCTGTTTTCGTTTGTGGCGCCCTATTTCAAGCATGTGCTGGGCGCCAGCTCCAACGATCTTGCCGTCTACTTCGCGGTGTTCGGGTCCATGGGCGTGCTGGGTAGCCTGATCATGACTCGCCTGATCGACCGGATCGGATCCCACCACGCCGTGTTGCTGGGTATTTCGGGCATGGGTCTCAGCCTGTTGGCCTGGCCACTGGCGACGGGGCCGCTGGCGGCCATGGCGATCAGCGTGCCGTGGGGGCTTGCCTGTTTTGCGACCAATTCTGCCCAGCAGGCCCGATTGGCAGCCTTGGGCCCCTCCCTGGTGACGGGGTCCGTGGCCTTGAACAGTTCGGCCATGTATGGCGGACAGGCCGTGGGCTCGGCCGTGGGCGCGTGGGCGATCACACAAGGCAGGCTTGACGCCTTGCCAACGCTGGGGCTCTTGTTCATCGTTGTGGCCGTGGTGACCAGTGTGATGGCCCACCGCACCACACAGCCAGCACGCCCTTCCTAGGTTGGCGGGCCCGACTTCTTGACCGGCGAGACCGTCAACGCATCCAGGTCAAAATCGATCAGGTTGCCCGCGTCGACTGCTGGCGGCGCAGCGACCTTGTCTGCAGAAACAGGCTGGACGGGCACCGCCGTTGGCGGGCTCGATGTCGATCCTTCGAGCGACGAGAAATTGGTGGGCAGCGAAACCT
The DNA here is from genome assembly GCA_964400915.1 of uncultured Burkholderiaceae bacterium. Taxonomy (GTDB): domain Bacteria; phylum Pseudomonadota; class Gammaproteobacteria; order Burkholderiales; family Burkholderiaceae_C; genus CAYNWR01. The sequence goes on along the minus strand of CAYNWR010000012.1, from coordinate 6,347 downwards.
CGGGCAGGGGTGTGCTGGCATCGGCTTCCAGGTCGTCAAGCGGGCTGGAAGGCATCTCGTGTCGGGACATCGAGACCGAAGGGCCTGCCAGGATGCTGGCATCGTAGGCGCTGTCGGCAGCGGCCGCCGTACGGCTTTGACTGGGCGGGGCCGGCGGCACGTCGCCCAGGTCCAGGTCGATGTCGACATAACTGGGCGCGGAACGCGGCTTGACCTGTTCCGTTTCGCTGGCCAGGCTTCGCTCCGTCACCGCACCACCCATCGGCGTCAACGCAGCCGACATCGATGCCATGGCGCTTTCACTGGCAAGGGGCGCTGGCGCCGCAGCGCTTGCCGAAGCAACCGCCGCCAGCGCTGCACGGGTCTTGCGCAGGCCCTCCAAACGCCCCCGACGTTCGGCAGCAGCAGACTCATCTGCCGGCGCGCCACCCTGAACCGCCCGCGCCAGCGAGTACAGCGTCAGCAAGTCGCGGTAGGCCGCCAGGTCGTAGCCCTCGCCCCCTGCCGCACCTGCGGAAGACCGGAACAGGTGGTCCTCGATGACCTCCAGGGTTTCGGCGGAAGGCCAGAATGCCTGCAGGTCCGCGATCGCGTCGGGATAACTGTCAAGCGAACGGCCTTCCTCATGAAATGCATTGAATGCGGGCAAGCGCGCGTTGAACACGTTCTGGAATCGTGCCCGCAGCTTGTTGAACTCATCGGTACGGCTGAGCGTGTGATAGATCTTCAACAGATCCAGGTAGGCCAGGGGGCTTGTGGATTCGTTTTCCGCGATGTGCTTGCGCAACACATCGATGGCTTGGTCGTACTGCCCCAACGAGACAAAGAAATCGGCGTGCTGCTGCAGATCGAACAGGTCTTCCGGGTCGACCGCGCGTTGGCCGGGCTTGGGCGCCACCGGCGCAACCGAATTGCCAAACGATGACGAGCCAAACGCCGACGGGACGGACGCCAATGCGGCAGGTTGTGACGGCGCGGCCCGCTTTGCCGGTGCGCGCTGCGCTCCTGTGGCAGCGCCGGCATGGGCGTCCTCAGCGGACAGGCGATCAAACTGAGAGACCGTTCCCGAAACATCGACATCGACTCCCTCGACGGTTTCGCGCTCGGCCAGAATGGACTGCAAGGCTTCGCGCCGCGCGTCCTTTGGATTGGCCGGCGCAGCTGGACGTCCGGGAATGGAGGCCTGGACACTCTCCAGGATCGGATCGTCATCGGGATCGGGATCCTCGCGACGCACTGGCTGTTTGGCTTGCCGTGGGTCCTCCTGGGCGGAGCCCCCGGGTTGCCACCATTGGGCCGAGCGCTCGCGATTCTGATCGCCACGCCCACGCAGGCCGAACCAGGCGGCAAGGCCGAAACCCAACAATGCCAAGCCACCCAAGCCGTACAGCCAGTTGGGATCGGTGCGCTGGGTCTCCATTTGCTCCAGACGCGCCATCAACTGGTTGAACCGCGCCTCATTGCGGGCCATCTGTTCGCGCAGCTGTCGATTGGCAGCCTCCAGCTCTGCTGTCTTTTGCGATGCACTTGCAAGGTCGGCCGGATCGGCGTTCAGGGCGCGCCAAAGCACTTCGGCTTGCGCGCGCTGCGCCGGCACGGAAGCCGATGAGGCCGGAATCGCTGCCGACGCGGCAGCGCTGGCACCCGGTGCGGAAGGAGCCGCCCCCGAGCCGGGCGGAACCGCCAGCTGGGCCGACGATTTCAGCGCCGCCCCTGGCCGACCAACACCTTCAGCAGGCGTCAGCACCAGTCGTGGACGCTGTTCAACAGGTGCCGGCGCAGCTTTGGTCGCACTTGGGGTTTTGGCTCCAGGACTTGTGACGGCCGGCCTTGCTGGCGCAGGTCTGGCAACAGGACGAGGCGGCGCAGGTCGCGAGGCCACTGGGGAAGCCGCAGGCCGTGGGCCACTGGCACCGGCGGGTGTTGGTGTCGCCGGTGCCGCGGCGCGTTCGGGCGCAGCCGAGGGTGGAGCTGAAGGAGCCACACCACCGGTCGCAGATGGCGCCGCTGGCGCAACTGGCAATGGGGCTGCCGGTGTGGGCGCCTGCACCACCACCGGTGGCGCGGCAGCGGCCGCCAAGCGTGATTCCGAAGGAAAATCAACAAGGAAGTCGTAGCGGCGTGTTGCATTGGTGTTGCAGCCCGCACGCAGGATGACCGACAGGACCGCTTCATCGACGGCTTGGCTGGAACGCAGGCGAACAAAGCCTTCGCCAGGCGTCGCTCCGGTCTCGACCGACAGGCGCAAGCGCGCCGGATCCATGCGCGTCTCGCCTTGGAGAACCTCGACATTCAGGCACGAAGCAGCTGACTCGTCGCTCGTGCCTTCGTAGCGAATCTCGAAACCGATGTCCAGTGGCTGCCCCAACAGCACATTGCCTCGCGGTCGACCCAAACTGAGGGCCGAAGCTTGTGCACAGGCTAGAAACAGAGCCAAACCGTAGATTGCTGTTCGGGCTTTCACTACACTTTTCGAAGAGAGTTCGGCCGGATTCTGTCACAAGTGTTCACCGTTTGGCCGCTTTCAAAACCCCGAACCGGATAATGCGCAGCATGAATCCGACATATCGCATCGTGGGCGTGGTGGGCGCAGGTGCCATGGGACGCGGCATTGCGCAAATTGCTGCGCAGGCTGGCAGCCAGGTGCTCTTGTTTGATCTGGACGCCGCGGCGCTGGTGCAGGCCATCGCGGCCATCCAGGGCCAATGGTCCAATTCGGTTGAGCGCGGGCGCCATTCGGCTGAGGCGGTCGCGCAATGGTCAGCCCTGTTGCGTCCGGCCAGCACTCTTCAGGATCTGGGCCCTTGCGATTTGGTCGTCGAGGCGATTGTCGAGCGCCTGGATGTCAAACAGTCCCTGTTTGCGCAGCTCGAGGACATCGTTGCCCCTGATGCCACGCTGGCCACCAACACATCCTCCCTGTCCGTCACCGCCATCGCGTCCAAGCTGAGGGCTCCAGAGCGGCTGGCGGGTTATCACTTCTTCAACCCGGTCCCCCTGATGAAGGTGGTCGAGGTGATCGCTGGCTTGCGAACGCAGGAGGCGCACGGCGAGCGACTGACACGGTACGCACGCGAGATGGGACACACGCCGGTTGGCGCGCGTGACACGCCTGGATTCATCGTCAACCATGCCGGGCGTGGTTACGGCACCGAAGCCTTGCGCATCGCCAGCGAAAACATCGCGCCATTTGACGTCATCGACACCATCCTGCGGGATCAGGCCGGATTCAAGCTGGGCCCTTTCGAGCTGATGGATCTCACCGGCCTGGACGTCTCGCATCCCGTGATGGAATCGATCTACCAGCAGTATTACGAAGAGCCTCGGTACCGCCCCACGACCATCACGGCGCAGCGCCTGGCTGGCGGCCTGCTGGGCCGCAAGACCAACCAGGGCTTCTACCGATACGGAGTTGATGGCAAACAACAAGTTGCCGACAAGACGGAGGCGCCCGTTCCTTCAACCAGTCCAATCCCGACTTCGGTCTGGCTGTCGCCAAGGGCGGCCAGGCGCCCCGAATTGCTGCAACTGCTCAAGGGACTGGGCGCGCGCATCGAAACCGGTGCCGGCCCCAGTGAAGAGGCGCTGATCGTCGTGGCGCCATTGGGGTTTGATGTGACAACGGTTGCGGCGGTCGACCGCCTGGACCCTTCACGGACGATTGGCATCGACATGCTGATCGAAGATCGTTCCACGAAGCGAAGGGTTCTGGCCACCAACCCTGCAACCCGCCGGGACCAACGGGAGGCCGCCTGCGCGCTGTTCTCGCGCGACGGCAAGCCCGTGAGTGTGATTCGCGACAGCGCGGGTTTTGTCACCCAACGCGTACTCGCCACCATCGTCAACATCGCCTCCGACATGTGCCAGCAGGCCGTCTGTTCGCCCGAAGACCTCGACGTCGCGGTGCGCCTGGGACTGGGCTACCCGCTGGGCCCCCTGTCCTGGGGCGATCAAGTCGGACCGGCAAGTGTGCTGGAGGTCCTGTTCAACATGCAGACGGTCTACGGTGACCCGCGCTACCGCCCCAGCCCCTGGCTGCGCCGGCGCGGCGCTTTGGGGCTGAGCCTCACGCAGGGAGAGGATTGATGGGGGCACAGTTGAAGAGCCACAGCGTTGGCCGCACCATGGTGTTGACCATTTCCAACCCGGAGTTGCGCAACGCCCTTGGCCCGGAGATCTACACCGCCGGCGTGGAAGCCCTGTTGGCCGCGGAGACCAACCCCGATGTGCGCAGCGTGGTGATCACCGGAGAAGGTGCTCAGTTCTGTGCGGGAGGAAACCTGAATCGACTGATGGCCAATCGCCAGCTCGACCCTGGTGTGCAGGCCAACAGCATCGATGGGCTTCATGGGTTCATCGAGGCCATTCGCGCATTTCCCAAACCAGTTGTCGCCGCCGTGGAAGGTGCCGCAGCGGGTGCAGGCTTTTCTCTGGCGTTGGCCTGCGACCTGCTTGTCGCTGCGCGCGACAGCGTTTTCGTCATGGCCTACAGCAATGTCGGGCTCTCGCCCGACGGTGGAGCAACCTGGAGCCTGGGTCAATCCTTGCCCAGGCAGCTCTGCAGCCAGCTGCTGATGTGTGGTGATCGCATCGACGCCGCGCGCCTGGCCTCGCTTGGGGTGGTCAATTCGGTGAGCGAGCCTGGCCAGGTGCTCGCCGATGCGTTGACACTGGCTGAACGCCTGAATCAACGGGCGCCCAATGTCATGGCCTCGGTCAAGGAATTGCAGGCTGAACTTCCTGCGAACAGCCTGTCCACGCAGCTGATCCGCGAGCGCGACCACTTCGTGGCCAACCTCCACCACCCCAACGCGGGGATCGGCATCGAGGCGTTTCTTGCCAAGACCAGGCCCGACTACCTGTGAGCACCCGAGCCCCAGCGCGGAGCGTCACCTAAAAGACAGCCCATGGACGAGCCGATTCTTACGATCCAGGAACGCGAGGCGATCAACAATGGTCGCTGGTTCTCATCCCTTTCGCCATCACTACGACACGACATACTCAGATGCGCCTACGTCAAACGGCACAAGGATGGCGACCTGCTCGCAGCTCGGGGCGATCCGCCCGAGGCGTGGATCGCCTGCGCAAAAGGTGCCGTGCGCATCAGCTCCACGTCCATCACCGGTCGGCAGATCACACTGACCTACGTCGAGCCCGGGATCTGGTTTGGCGATGTGTCGATCTTCGACGGCGACCGACGCACCCACGATGCCTATGCCCACGGCGATACCACGACCTTGTGTGTTGCGCGAGCCGATTTCCGCAAGATCCTGGCCAACCACGTCGAGCTCTACGAGGCGCTGCTGCGCCTTCAGGCGCGGCGCATCCGCATCCTGTATGGGTTGGTCGAGGATCTGAACACCCTTCCCTTGCGGGCGCGACTGGCCAAGCAGATCCTGCACCTGGTTCGCAGCCACGGCATCGCGTCCCTGGGCGATTCTCAGGAAATGCGCATCGGGTTGCAATTGGCGCAGGAGGAGCTGGCCCAATTGCTGGGCGCATCGCGCCAACGGGTGAATCAGGAACTCAAGGCCATGGAACGCGAGGACATGTTGCGAATCGAGCCGGGTGGCCTGGTTGTGCGCGACCGCGATGGCCTGATGCGTGTTGCCATGGCAAGCGACTGAACCCAGCCTCTTCCAGCCCAATCCAGGGCGGCGACCATCGCTTGCCCTCGTCACCATCATGAGCGAGTTTGATCATTTTCTTGGGACCAAACCGGTTGCGCCGGCGCACGCGTTCGATGTGGCCCGCCTCGAGGCTTGGCTGCAAGGCCAGCTGCCGGGCTTTCGCGGGCCCCTCCAGGTGGAGATGTTCAAAGGCGGGCAATCGAATCCGACCTACAAACTCATCACACCCGATCTGGCCTATGTGATGCGCGCCAAACCGGGCCCCGTGGCCAAATTGCTGCCTTCGGCCCACGCCATCGAGCGCGAGTTTGCCGTGATGCGCGGGCTGGAAGGCACCGACGTCCCTGTCGCGCGCATGCACTGTCTTTGTGAAGACGAAGACGTCATTGGCCGGGCCTTTTATGTGATGGAATTTGTTGAGGGGCGGGTTCTCTGGGACCAGGCCCTTCCCGATATGTCGCCCGACCAGCGCGCCGACATCTACGACGAGCTGGGGCGCGTCATCGCTGCGCTGCACAAGGTCGATTTTGCAGCGCGCGGCCTCGCCGGCTATGGCAAGCCCGGCAACTACTTCGAGCGGCAGATCGGGCGTTGGAGCAAGCAATATGTCGCCTCGATCACACAACCGATCGAGGCGATGGACCGTCTCATCGAATGGCTGCCCACACGAATACCCGAAGCCGCAAAAGACGCCCGGGCCGTGTCCATCGTGCACGG
>CAYNWR010000011.1:2311-17671 GCA_964400915.1 uncultured Burkholderiaceae bacterium | reverse complement strand
CGTGCCCGAGGCGCGCGGCGCGGGTGTGTCCAGCTCATCGGGGCTGAACAGGCGTTGTCCACACGCAGCCTCGAGGGCATCGCGCGCGAGGGCGCCGGGCCGCAGCAGCACCGGCACGCCGCGCGAAGCGTCGACGATGGCCGATTCGATGCCCACCGCACAGGCCCCACCGTCGAGCACGAGCAGATCGGCACCGAACTCCGATTCGACATGGGCCGCGGTGGTGGGGCTCACGCGCCCAAACCGGTTGGCACTGGGCGCGGCCAGTCCATGGATGCCTGCGGCGCCGGCCGCATCTAGCACCTGCCGGGCCACCGGATGCGACGGACACCGCAAGCCGACGGTGGGCAGCCGCGCGGCCGCCTGTTCGGCCATGCCATCGCGGCGGGGCACGATCAGGGTGAGCGGCCCCGGCCAGAAACGATCGGCCAGGCGCTGCGCGAACGCCGGCCAATCCCGGGCGTAGCGCTGCGCGGCGTCGGCATGCGCCACGTGGACGATCAGCGGGTGGTCGTGCGGCCGCCCCTTGCGGTGGTAGATGGCGGCCACGGCCTGGGGGTTGTCGGCGTCCGCAGCGAGCCCGTAGACCGTCTCGGTGGGCAGGCCCAGCAACTGGCCCGCCCGCAAGGTGTCGACGGCGCGGGCGACGGCCCCGGGCGAATCTACACCCAGGATCATGGTTGGCGGTTGGACGATGGAGCGTCCAGCGGCAAGCCCAGGCGGGGTGGCAGCACGAGGCCCAGCACGGACGCTGCAGCGCGGGTGCGGGCCACCGCCGTGGTGATGTCGGGCCCGGTGAGGGTCAGGTGCCCCATCTTTCGGCCACGCCGGGCTTCGGATTTGCCGTACAGGTGCAAGTGCGCTCCGGGAATCGCCAGCACGGCTGGCCAATCGGGCTCGACCGCAACGCCCGCGCGCCACCACAGATCACCCAGCAGGTTGAGCATCAGGCTGGGGCTGTGCTGGCGTGGCGCGGCCAGGGGCAGACCCGCCAGGGCCCGCACCTGCCACTCGAATTGCGAAACGTCGCAGCCGTCCAGGCTCCAGTGCCCGCTGTTGTGCGGGCGCGGCGCCATCTCGTTGGCCACCAGCGGCCCCAGGCGCTCACTGGCCGCGCTGCCGGGCTGCAACAGGAAGAACTCGACACACAGCACACCCACATAGCTCAATGCATTTGCTACGTTAATTGTAGCTAACTGCGCTTGTTTGACGCTCGCTAAGGGCAGATTCTCTTCAAAAACCTCGGTGACGGACAGAATTCCGGCCTCGTGGGTGTTGCGCTGGGCCGGCAGCACCACACAGCTGCCGTCGCGCCCCCGGGCCATCACCACCGACAACTCGGCCGCCAGCGGCAGGCGCTGCTCGAGCACACAGGGCACCCCGCCCAGGCGCTGCCAGGCCGCGGCCAGGTCGTCCGGGTGGGCCACCGCCGCCTGCCCCTTGCCGTCGTAGCCCAGGCGCGCGGTCTTGAGGATGGCGGGAAACAACTGCGGATCGACGCCGGACACATCGGCGAGCCGCTCGATGCGGGCGTGCGGCGCACACGGCACACCACAGGCCGCCAGGGCCTGCTTTTCGGCAAAACGGTCCTGGGCCACACCCACCGCCGCGTGTGACGGGGCCACCGGCAGATGCTTGGCCAGGCGTTCCAGGGCACCGGCGGGCACGTTCTCGAATTCGGTGGTGCAGGCCGCGCACGCTGTTGCAATCTCGTGCAGCGCGCCAGCGTTCAGGTAGTCGGCTGGCAGGTGCCGATCGGCGGCCCGGCCGGCCGGGCTGGCGGGATCGGGGTCGAGCACCCAGACGCCATAGCCCAAGCGCTGCGCGGCGTGCACGAACATGCGCCCCAATTGCCCGCCACCCAGAACCGCCAAGGTGCCGCCAGGCGCCACCGGGCCGGTCATGGTGCCTGGTCCGGCAAGGTCGTGGCCCGCGCCGCCTCGGTCTGGCGCAGGCGATAGGCATCCAGGCGGGCCAGCAAGGCCGCATCGCCGCGCGCCAGCATGGCCACGGCAAACAGGGCCGCGTTGGTGGCCCCGGCCTGCCCGATGGCAAAAGTGGCCACGGGCACCCCCGCCGGCATCTGCACGATGCTGTGCAGCGAATCGGCGCCCTGCAGGTGCCTGCTGGCCACCGGCACGCCGAGCACGGGCACCGTGGTCTTGGACGCGAGCATGCCCGGCAGGTGGGCCGCGCCCCCGGCCCCGGCGATGATGGCCGCCAAGCCACGGGCCTGCGCGGCCGCGGCGTAGGCGAACATGTCGTCGGGCATGCGATGCGCCGACAACACACGCTTTTCGTGCGGCACCTCGAATTCCCGCAGAATCCGCACTGCGTGCTGCATCGTGTCCCAGTCGGAGCCGGAACCCATCACCACGCCCACGAGCGCTTGCGTCATGATTCTCCCAATCGGGGTGCGAGCCGCACCCAAACGTTGAATTCTAGGGAAGCATCCCCAATTGCCTTTGCCATGCTGAACGTCACCATCGAGAATTTTGAAGCCGAGGTCATCGCCGCCTCGACGCACACACCTGTCCTGGTGGACTTCTGGGCCACCTGGTGTGGGCCCTGCAAGGTCATCGGTCCCATCCTTGAAAAGCTGGAAACCGCCTACGAAGGGCGCTTTCGCCTGGTCAAGATCGACTCCGATCAGGAGCAGGAGCTGGCCCAGGCCTTCGGCATTCGCAGCATCCCCACCTGCATCCTGCTCAAGAACGGCCAACCCGTGGACGGCTTCATGGGCGCATTGCCCGAAGGGCAGATCCGCGCCTTTCTGGACAAGCACCTGCCAGCGGTCGAAGAACTGCAATCCGCCGCCGAAGCCGAAGAGGCCGACGCCCTGCTGCGCTCGGGCGACACCGACGCGGCGCGCGCGCTGCTGCAGGAAGCGCTGGCGGTGAACCCCGCCAACGACGACGCCCGGTATGACTACGTGAAGCTGCTCATCGGCGAAGGTGATCTGGACGCGGCCCAGCATGCGCTGGCACCTGCCATGGCGCAGGTGCCGCTGGCCCTGCGCTTTGAGGCGTTGTCGCACTGGCTAGCGGCCAAACGCTTTGCTGCCGGCGACGAGCGCGCGCGCTGGAGCGAAGCGGATTTCCAGGCGCGCCTGGCCGCCAACAAGCGCGATTTCGACGCCCGTTTTGCCTGGGCGCGCAGCCGTTTTGCGGCCGGCGAATGGACCGCCGCGATGGATGAGTTGCTGGAAATCATCATGCGCGACAAGGCCTGGAACGAACAGGCGCCGCGCAAGACCATCGTGGCCATTCTCGAGCTGATCACGCCACCCAAGCCCAAGGCCGCTGCAGGGCCAGGCGATGGCAAGAGCGCGGGCGGCATCGAGATCGCGGGCAAGGCCGTGGCAACCGAAGACCCGCAGTCGCAACTCATCTCCCAGTACCGGCGGCGCCTGAGCATGGCGCTGAACTGACCGCCAGCAAGAAGCTGCAAGCCTCGCGCCGATGCCTCAGGCGCGTTCGCCGCTGCGCGCGGCCCGCCGATAGGCGGAAGGCGTCAGGCCCGCGGCCCGCGTGAAGAACTTGCTGAAATAGCCGGCATCGGCCATCCCCACGGTGTCGGCAATCTCACCGATGCCCAGCTCGCTATGGGCCAGCAGGCTGCGTGCCTCACGCAGACGCCGCTCGTGCAGGATCTCCAGCGCATGTTGGCCCACCGACGCGCGACAGACCCGGCTCAGGTGATCGACCGTGACACCCAAGCGCGCGGCGTAGTCCTTGAGCGCCAAAGGCTCCTGGTAGTGCCGGTCCACGAGAACCCGGAATCGCTGCACCAGCACGTCGCGAATGGCGCCGCGCCGTCCCTGCACCGCAAGCCCCGCGTCAGCAGCGGCCCAGCGCGCCACCTGCACAAACAACAGGCTGATCCAGGCCATCAGCGCCTGGGCCCGGCCGGGACGCTGCGCCTGGAACTCTTCGCGCACGTGCTCAAAGAGCCTTTGGATTTCCTCGGCTGGCCCGCCGGACGGGTGGACTTCGCCGACCAGGCAACGATCGAGCTGCGACAACAGATCGGGCGCGCCCGACAACACCGATTGCAACAAGGCCGCCGGGACCGTCACCTGCTCGCCTTCGCTGTCCTCCGAATAGTCGAACCCATGCACACAGCCGGGAACCACCAGAATCAGCGCCGGTGCGGCCACCTGCCAACTGCCGCCATCGATGCGCGCCTGGACCTTCCCACGCGAAAGCCATTGCAGCTGATGCAGATCCTGGTGCCGATGCGCGGGAATGGACCAACCGTATTCCCGCCCGCGCAGCACGATGGATTCGTGGTGGATGCAATCCTCGGGCTGGTCGCGCCGCACCTCCCGGTACGGAACGGTGGTCAGGGCGGGTGCTGGGTGCGAGCGCGACATGCGGGAAATCTACCGCTGCCCACCGGTTTCGTCCATGTGCAGAACCCTGGGTGTGGCCTATCGTCGCGGCACGCTAAGCCTTTGAGCAGGAGACACCCACCATGAACATTACCCGCCGCAACATCATCCGTGCAGGCCTGGGCGCCCTGGTCGCGTCGCCGAGCTTGGAAGGCGCCTGGGCGCAGATGGCCGGTACCGCCTTCATCGTGTCCGGGTTTCCGGCGGGCGGCATGGGCGACCACGTCGCGCGGCCCCTGGCCGAGCGCTTGCGCGGCCGCTATGCCGCGCAGGTGGTGGTGGAAAGCCGGGTGGGTGCGGGTGGCCGCATCGCCGTGGAACACGTCAAGAAGTCGCCGCCCGATGGCCTGACCATTCTGCAGATACCCAGCTCACCCATGGTGCTGTACCCCAACACCTATCGCAAACTCAACTACGAACCCCTGACCGATTTTGTTCCCGTGACCTCCACCGTGAGCTACGCGTTTTCGTTCACGGCGGGGCCCGGTCTGCCCGCCGATGTTCGAACCGTCGAGGATTTCCTGCGCTGGGCGCGGGCCAACCCCCGACGCGCCAGCTACGGGGTTCCGGCAGCAGGCTCGGCCCTGCATTTCGCAGGAATGATGCTGGCCCGAGCCTCGGGCGTCGAACTGACCAGCGTGGCCTATCGCGGTGGCGCACCCCTGTTGCAGGACGTGCTGGGTGGGCAGATTCCCGTGAGCTTCAATGTGATGGGCGAGGTGCTGCCGCACATTCGCGCAGGGCGTCTGCGCTCGCTGGCCATGACCACGCCCGAGCGCTCACCCTTCCTGCCCGACGTGGCAACCATGGCCGAGCAGGGCTTCAAGGAAATCTCGATGCTCGAACACCTGGGTTGGCATGTGCCCGCTCGCACGCCGATGGACACCGTGCGGCGCTTGAACGCGCTGGTGCGTGAGGGACTTCAATCGCCCGAGATGACCGAGGCCTTGGCACGCAATGGCCTGCAGGCCTTGCACCAGTCGCCCGAGGAATACGCCCTGCTCCTCAAGCGCGACACCGAACACTGGGCAGCCATCGCCAAGGCAACGGGCTTCACCGCCGAGGACTGAGCCGATGCCGACACTCACAGGGGCGCAAGCCATCGTCCGTCTGTTGCGGGCCGAGCAGGTCACTCATGTCTTCGGCTTGGTGGGCGGCAAGCTCGCGCCACTGCTGCACGCCATGGCCAAGGAGCCAGGCCTGCGTTTTGTGGGTGTGCGCCACGAAGCGGCCGGCGCCATGGCCGCTGCCGCCTGGCAGGCCGGCACCGGCCAGATGGCAGTGGCCATCGGCGAGATGGGCCCGGGTGGGCTGAACCTGGCCAGCGGCATGGGGGTTGCCTTTGCCAACAACCTGCCGATGTTGGCCATTACCACCAACCAACACCGGGCAGCCGCCTATCCGCACCGGGGCATGTTCATGGACCTGGACACGCGTGCGGTGTTTGCGCCCGTGGTCAAGTGGAACGCCGTGGTGCACGACGCGCGTCGCATGCCGGAGTTGGTGCGCCGGGCCTTCCGCGAGGCCTGGAGTGGACGGCCCGGTCCGGTGCACCTGGACATTCCGCAGGATGTCCTGGCCACCACCTGCGACTACGCCGACGACGAGTTCGCGCTGCCCCCAGCGCGCTACCGGGCCTCCCACGCGCCGCGCCCGGATGCTCGCGGGGTCGCAGCCGCTGTCTCGATGTTGTCAGGCGCCCGCCGCCCGCTGGTGGTGGCCGGTGGCGGCGCGGTGGCGTCGGGTGCGGTGCAGCAGGTGCGCGATCTGGCGCAATGGCTGCGCGCACCCATCGTCGCGACGCAGATGGGCCTGGGCGCCGCACGCACGGACAGCCCTGCCTTTATCGGTCACGGCGGGCTGATCGCTGGCGACGCGGTGCGCCAGGCATTTCAGGAAGCCGACACGGTGATATCGGTCGGCTGCCGCTATTCGTCTTGGATGTGGGACGAGCAAGGCGCGTTCGCCCGAGCCCATCACCGGCATCTGGCCATCAACATCGATCCCAGCTCGCTGGGCCTGGCCGCGCACCACGAACTGGCCCTGCACGCCGACGCAGCGCTGGCGCTCGACGACATCCTGCGGCTGCTGCAGGAGCAAGGCCGCCACGCGGCCACCGAGGCCGATTGGCTGCATGGCCTGCGCAACACCCGACTGGCCTATGAAGCCCGCCTGCATGCGATGGCCGATGAGACCTCTACACCACAGGAGGCCATGCACCCGGCGGCCTTGGCCCGAGCCATCGGGCGCGCGCTGCCTGCCAACGCCTTGGCTGTTTTTGACGGTGGGCACACCACGTTCTGGAGCAACGACCTCACGCCCGCCAGCGAGCCGCGCACGCGCTTGCACGAGCCCGGCATGAGCCACCTGGGGTTTGGCCTGCCGTTTGCCATGGCCTTGCAATTGGCGCACCCCAACCGGCCGGTCTTCAACCTCACAGGCGATGGCTCCTTTGGATTCACCTTGCAGGAACTGGACAGCGCGCGCCGCCACGGCCTGCCCGTGGTGACCGTGATCCACAACAATGCCGCCTGGGGCATCATCCGCTCGGGTCAGCGCAAGCAACTGGATTTTGAGTTGGGCACCGGCCTGGAGGACACCGACTACGCAGCGATCGCGCGCGGCTTTGGCTGTCACGGCGAGCGCGTGGAACAGGTCCAGGACATCCCAGGCGCCATCGAGCGGGCCCTGGCCAGTGGGCGTCCGGCCGTTCTGGATTGCCAGACGCGATTCGTTCCACACCCGGCCATGCCCCTGTTTGCCAGCATGAACCGCCATGGATTTGCGGTGGGTGCGGCGGCAATGCCTTCGTCACAATAGACGGTGCCCAGGCAACCCAACGACACCACCGTTTTCTCGACACCATGAACACCGATCTGTCGCTCGACCAAGCCAACACCATCCTTCAGGCCGCTCTGGCGCATTCCAGACAGGCTGGCTACCAACCCATGGGCGTTGCCGTGCTCGACGCAGCGGGCAACCTCAAGGCCTTTGCCAGCGAGGACGGTGCCAGCATGTTTCGCTTCGACATCGCCCGCGCCAAAGCCTGGGGCGCCGTGGGCATGGGGGTGTCCAGCCGCACGCTGGCGCAGCGCGCCAAGGACAACCCCAACTTCTTCGTGTCGCTGTCGGCCACCGCCCAGGGTCGCTTCCTGCCGCAGACCGGCGCGGTCGTCGTTCTGGATGACCAGGGTCGCGTGATCGGCGCGGTGGGCGCCAGTGGCGGTACCGGGGACGAAGACGAAGCCATCTGCATCGCTGGTGTGGCCGCAGCAGGCTTCAAGCACCGTTGATGGTTTCGTCGCCCGTGCGCCACGCGGTTTCGCGCGCCGGCTCGTTGGTTGCCGGCTTGAAGCGCCGTCAGATGCTGGCAGCGGCGCTCGCCCTTGCCAGCGCCAGCGCACGCGCCCAAGGGGAAGTCTGGCCGCAGCGGTCGCTGCGCCTGGTGATCCCCAACGCACCGGGCAGCTCCGTCGACACCATCGGCCGCATCCTGGCCCATGCGTTGGCGCCTTTGGCGGGCCAGGCGGTGGTGCCCGACAACAAGGCCGGCGCCTCGGGCGCCTTGGCCATGGAATGGACACGAACGGCCCCAGCCGACGGCCACACGCTGGTGGTGGCGTCCAGCAGCTCGGCCACGGTGGCACCCCTGTTGCAGAAAGCGGCCACATACGACCCATTGCGCGATTTCGAGTTTGTTGCCCTGGTGGCCTTGCTGCCCAATGTGCTCGTGTGCCATGCGGGGCTGTCGGTCCACTCGCTGACGGACTTCCTGACCCAGGCGAAGGCGGGCCGCTGGCACATGGCGTCGGCGGGACCGGGCTCCGTCAGCCACTTGGCGGGCGTGGCCCTTGCCCACGCGGGGGGCTTTGAAAGCCTGCACGTGCCCTACAAAGGGGGCAGCCAGTCGGTGGGATCGGTGGTTTCGGGCGAAACCCATTGGACCTTGACGCCCGCCCCGGCGGCCATGGGACTGGTCAAGGGCGGCCGCCTGCGGGCGCTGGGGCACAGTGCTGCGGCGGGCACGGCACCCCTGGGGTCAGGCATCGCCGCCCTTGCGGAGACTTTGCCAGGATTCGAATTTTCCGGCTGGATCGGCCTGATGGCGCCCAAAGGCCTGCCGGCTGCCAGCAGCAGCGCCTTGCGCCGTTTGACCGGGCTCGCCGTGCAGCAACCCGCGCTGCGCGAAGCCTTTGCCGCCCAGGGCGCCGTGGCCACCGTGCTGGAGGGCGTGGCGTTTCGGGAACACGTCGCACGCGACATCGAAATCACGCGCCGCGCGATCCGAACCGCCGGCATGCAGGCCGAATGACACACACCTCGACCATGAACACGTCCCCTCCCCCATTTGCTGCGCCTGTCGCGGGCGCTGCGGCCGCAACGGCCGCGGTGGCGCCCCATCTGGTGTCGCACCTGCGCAGCGTCGAAGTCGGTCTGCCCGACGTGGCCACCGCAGAGCGTTTCTTCGTTGACACCTGGGGGCTGACCGTGACCGATCGCCGAGGCCGGTCGGTTTACCTGCGCGGCACAGGCCCCGATCACCACCTGCTGGCTCTGTCACCCGCGCCCGCCACCTGCCTGTTGTCGGTCACGTTCTGCAGCACCAGCGTGCAAGCCCTGTCCACCATTGCGCAGCGCACCGCAGAGCAAGGTGGCCACGTCCTCCTGCCGCCTGCCGCGCTGGATGAACCCGGTGGCGGCACGGCGGTCACGATCCGCGATCCACAAGGTCGGGTGCTGCGTTTTGTTCATGGCGATCAGCGCCACACCGACACCGCGCCCCATCGCGATCGCCCGATCCGGCTGGCACATGCAGTGCTCAACAGCCACGACGTGGCGGCGGCCTTGCCCTTTTACGAACGCGTGCTGGGCTTTCGCCTGGCCGATCGCACGCGCATCATGGCGTTTGTCTCGATTCCACACGACACGCTTTTTGACCACCACAGCATGGCGCTCGCGGACGCGGACAACGATTGCCTGAACCACATCGCCTTTGTGATGCCGTCGCTCGACTCCGTGATGCGGGGTGGTGGCCGCATGAAGGACGCGGGCTATCCCATCGAGTGGGGGCCTGGACGGCATGGGCCCGGCGACAACGCTTTCAATTACTTCATTGGGCCACAGGGCCTCGTGATCGAGTACACCGCCGAAGTTGAGCAGATCGAACCCGGTCATGTGGCGCGTGGGCCGGCCGACTGGGCCTGGCCTGCGGGTCGCGTCGATCAGTGGGGCATTTCAGCGCCGCCCTCCGCTGCCCTGAAGCACGCACAGCGTCAGGTGGCGTTTGTTGCGGGTTCGCCGCCCGCATGAACCTCTGCAAAATCCCCGCGAGGATCTTGTGAGCAGCCGCCTGCCAGAGGGGCCGTTTGACGTCGCCGTGATTGGGTACGGACCGGTGGGGGTGGTGCTGGCCGGCCTGCTCGGCCAGGCGGGCCTGAAAGTCTTTGCCTGCGACCGCCTGCCCGACGTGTACGAGATTCCACGAGCCATTGCGCTGGATCACGAGATCCTGCGCATCTTTCAGCAGCTGGGCGCCGTGGACGCGATCCTGCCCCACTGCGAGGCGTTCACCCCCTCGGAGTTTTTTGGCGTCGACGGGCAGTTGATCCGTCGCATGACGATGCTCGCGCCGCCCCATCCCCAGGGCTTCACGCCATCGATGGTGTTTTCGCAGCCTCCGGTCGAGCGGGCGCTTCGGGCCCGCGTGGCCCAGCTGCCGTCCGTGACCACGGCGCTGGGCGTTGAGTTCCAGTCGCTGGCGCAGGACGCTGATGGCGTGACCCTGACCGTGACGGCTGCCGATGGCACCCAACAGCCCATTCGTGCGGCCCATGTGGTGGCCTGCGATGGAGGGTCCAGCCGGACCCGCGGCCAATTGGGCATCGAGATGGAAGATCTCGACTTTGACGAACCCTGGTTGGTGGTGGACGTGATGGTGCACGAGCACAGCCTGCACCAGCTGCCCAAGACCAGCGTTCAGTATTGCGAACCCGACCGCCCCTGCACCCTCGTGATCGGCCCCGGTCGCCACCGGCGCTGGGAGATTTCACTGAAGGCGGGCGAAGATCCTCAAGCTGCCGCCACGCCCGAACGCACCTGGCAGCACCTGGCTCGCTGGCTCACACCGGAGGATGGGCGGCTCTGGCGTCAGGCCAGCTACCGCTTCCACGCGTTGGTGGCCCAGCGGTGGCATCAGGGGCGTGTCTTCCTGGCCGGCGACGCCGCGCACATGCAGCCACCATTTCTCGGCCAGGGGATGTGCCAGGGTATCCGTGACGCGGCCAGCCTGGCATGGCGGCTGATCGAGTTCGCGCGGGGACGTGTCGGCGGTGCGGCGGCCCAAGCCCTGCTGGACACCTATGGCGCCGAGCGCAAGGCCCATGTGCGCGAATTGACCCAACGCATCAAAGGCGTTGGCGCGGTGGTGTGCGAACGCGATGTGCAGCGCGCACGCGAGCGAGATGCCCGCTTGTTGGAGCAGTGTGGCGGCGTTGTGCGCGACACACCCCGCCAGGACATCCTGCCGCGTCTTGAAACCGGCTGGTTGGCCACGGGGGATCACCCGGCGAGAGGCACCCTGTTTCCGCAGCCCTGGGTGCTGACCCCACAGGGCGATCGGCGCCTGGACGACGTCAGTGGTGGTGGCTGGCGACTGTTTCTCGATCGGGCTGTCGCCAACGCGTGGCTGCCAGATGCCTGGGTGTCGAACGGTTGGCCTTCGGATGACAACCCACTGGGCTCTGCCCATCGGCCAGCAGCCATCCGCTGTCTGGTGGTGGGCAACACGCCCGATTTGCAGACCTTCACCGAACGCGATGGCGTGGTGGCGCATTGGTGGCAACGCATGGGCGCAAGCGCGGCGCTGGTGCGACCCGACAACTATGTTTTTGCCGCAGCGGCTTCTGTGGTGGAGTTGCGGGCGGTCTTGAGCGAGTGGCATCGGTTGCGCCTGGGATCGAGCGCCGCATGTCCAACAACGATCGGAGCAAGCCCATGAAACCACTTTCCATGACAAATCGGCGTGTAGCGAGCATCGGTGCTGTGATGCTTGCTATGAAATTTGCAGCGATTCGCGGAGCCCGCGCCCAGGGATCGGCCCCCTGGCCCCAACGCCCCGTGCGCTGGATCGTTTCGCAGCCTGCGGGGGCCGGGCCCGATGTGATCGCGCGGTTTGTTGGCGAGCAGTTGGCACGCCTTTGGGGCCAGGGCCTGGTGGTGGAAAACCGGCCGGGGGGACAGAACGTCATCGGTGCCCAGGCCGCAGCGCGGGCCGCGCCGGATGGCTACACGTTCTTCTATGGCACCACCGCAGCGATGGTGACCAATGCGTTCACGTTCAAATCGCTTCCCTACGATCCGGACAAGGATTTCGTGCCGGTTGGTCTGGTCGGGCGCAGCGCTTTTGTGTTCGTCACGCATCCGGGTTCCGGGTTCAAGGCCTGGGCAGACGCCATTGCCGCCGCCAAGAGCGAGCCCGGTCGCGTGGCCATTGCCACCGAGGGCCCGAAAACCTTCTCGGGCATGCTGGCCGATTCGGTCGCCGCGCTGGCGGGCGTGCGCTTCAATCACGTCCCCTACACGCGGGCACCCGATGCGATTCAGGATGTCTTGGCTGGCCGTGTGCCGCTGTTGTGTCTGCCGGAGGCCGCGACATCCAGCTTTCTGCGCAGTGGCCAGTTGCTGGCGCTGGCCGTCAGCACGGGTCAGCGCCTATCCAACCTGCCGCAGGTTCCGGCGCTCGCTGAAACGTACCCGGGCTTCGAGTTCACGGGATGGAACGGCCTGTTTGCGCCGGCAGGTACCCCTGCCGACGTGGTTGCCCGGGTCCATCGCGATCTGGCCACCGTGCTGCGCCAGCCCGAGGTGGTGCAGCGACTGCAGTCGCTGGGCTCGCAGGCCGACGGCAGCATGGACCCGGCCGCATTTGCCGGTTTCATGCGGGCGGAGCGCGGGCGCTGGGCCAGCATCGTCCGCGCGATTGGCGTCCAACCCGAGTAGACCGGTCGACCTGGCAAGCCAGCAGGTCGCCGTTGTCGACCGATACAGGTTGCCCTGTCGCCTGGTCACCCTGCTGGGGCAGCTTGGCCAGTTGTCCGGATCGGGCTGATTTTCCTGGCGTGAATTGAAAGCGATCGCCAACTTTTTGGCGTCGACAACACCCATTTACAAAAATTTGCGCGCAGGCCCTTTCATGTCTTGAATGAATGGGATAAATTCCCATTCATGCCTGGCGGCCGCTTTCGGCATACCGTGCATCGACACCCAGCGATGCGTTCGTATTGATGGAAACGTCCAACAAGGAGGACAACATGCTCAAACTCAAGGATGGGGCTGCTGGCGGCCCTGCAAACCCCGGCAGTGGCGCCGCAGACACCGGGCTGCGGGGCGCTGGCCCGGGCGCTACGCCGCGCGGCGATGGCGATGTGTTTCAGTTCACGATCGCGTCTGGTGCCGTCACGGAGGCCACGATGCAGACGCCCAGCGGCTCGACGGTGGCGCTGCGCACCCCAGCGGGCCTGACCTACGCCGTGGACGGCGCCGACGTGGTGGCCACGCGGGTCGGCGAGCGCGGCACGTCCACCGTCGTCTACAGCGACACCGACAACGACGGCTTCTACCAGGTGGTGTCGATGTCGCGGGTGATGACCTCGGCACCCGCCGACGACGCCGGGCGGCCGGCGCATGCCGTGGCGGTGACCCTGGACAGCACCGCCAGCGATGTGGTCGCGGTCAGCCGCCTGACCCGCAGCGGCGAAGAAGTCGTGGTCTACAACGCTGACGACGCGCCGGTCCAGGTGGACTGGAGTGTTCAGCAGGGCCTCGTGGTGCAGACGGTCACCGGCCCCAACGGCGCTACCCATTGGGAGGTCTTCCGTGACGGCAACAGCGACGGGGTCTACACCGAGGTGGCCAGTGGCACGGGCACAATGGTTGACTTGGTGGGTGTCATCAGCGCGACCGACGCGTTTGCCAGCGCGCTTTGACGCGGGTGGGGGTGTCGACGGGCGCCCCGCCAGGGCGCGCCGGGCGCCAGGGGCGCACCCCCCGCGAATCAAGCACCAAGGAAGTCGATGGAGGCGCTGGAGCGTCAAAAGCAGGTTCTGGACGCCACACTGCGGGTCGTGGCGCCGCTGGTGCGCCTGCTGGTGCACCAGGGCGTGGGCTACCAGAATTTCGTGGGCTCGCTCAAGCCGGTTTTTCTGGAACAGGCCCTGGCGCAGATCCTCTTGCAAGGCGACAAGGACACCGATTCGGCGCTCAGCCTGCGCTCGGGCATCCATCGCAAGGACATCGCCGCATGGCGGCAGGACCCCAAGCCCACCAAAAAGGCCGTCAAGCGCAGCGTGCCGGCCGAGGTGTTTGCACGCTGGCTGCACGACCCGCTGCTGCGCGACGGCGACTCCCCCATGCGCCTGCGCCGCAACGGGCCAGCGCCCTCGTTCGAGTCGCTGTCGCGCCAGGTCAACCAGGACGTGCATCCCTTGAGCGTTCTCAACGAACTGTTGCGCCTGGGGCTGGCACGGCTGGAGGCTGGCGACGACGGCACCGATCACGTCGCCTTGCTGGCCACCAGCTACGTGCCCGCCCACGACTGGGAGCAAACCCTGGAACTGTTTGTCGAGAACCTGCGTGCGCACCTCGAAACCGCCACGCGCAACCTGAGCGCCACCACCAGCCCACGCCTGGAGCAGGCGGCCTACGCCGGTGGATTGAGCGAAACGTCGGCCCAACAACTGTCCGAGTTGTCACGCAAGCTGTGGGCCCAGATGCTGCAGGCCTTCCTGGCCGAAGCCCAGCGCCTGCACGAGCAGGACGCCGGTCAGGGCCCGCACCTGGTGCGGCTGGGCGCGTATTTTCACGACGAGTTCGTCGAATCCGATGAGCCCGGCAACCAGGAGACACCACGATGAGCCCGTGTCGCCAGATGGGGCGCCTGGGCGAGCGTTCTCGCCGGTTGCGCCGGGCCCTTGGAGCGGCTGGCCTGGCGCTGATGCTGGCCGCCTGCGGCGGCGCCGAACTCCTGCTGCTGGCCATTCCCGGCGTGGGAACCGGTGGCACGGGCATCGTCGCGGGCATCGTCACGGGCCTGGGCAGCATCATTGTCGATGGCGAGCGCTACGACGAAGCCGGCGCCACCCTGGTGCAACAGACCGACCTGGGCACCGACGAGACCTTGTCGGCAACGGCCTTCCAGGTCGGCCAGTACGTGCAGATGGAACTGGGTTCGGACGGTGCACCCGCGCGGGTGTTGCTGGATGCGCAGATCGTGGGGCCGGTGGCACTGGTGGACCGGACGCAGAACCGCCTGCTGATGCTGGGGCAGAACGTGGTCGTCAACACCGATGCGGCGAGGGGCCCCGTGACGATTTTCTCGGGCGCCAACAGCCTGTCCGACATCGCGCCAGGCGACTCGCTGCGCATCTATGGAAGCCTCAAGGCCGACCCCGGCCAGGTGGCGCAAGAACACATCCTGGCTTCGCGCATTGAACACCTGGGCGCCCAGACGCCTGCGCTGGTGCGGCTGACCGGCTCTTTGCGGGCTGGTGCGGGCTCCGTTTCGGGCGGCGGCACCGGCTGGGCCATCGGAACCCAGCCGATCGATCTGTCCGCCGCACGCTGGTCACCCGCCAGCAGCACAGCCGAGGCGGGGATGGTGGTCACCGTCGTGGCGCCCTGGGTGGCCTCCGCAACATCGGGTTCAAGCTCCAGCGCGGCCAGCGCACCACTGGTGATTCAAGGCGCGCGCGCACTGATATCGGGCACCAGCACCTTTGCGGGTGCACAGCGTTTGAGTGGCCCCGTGCGATTGCTGGGCAACGGGCTGATCGAGGTCCAGGGTGTGCGGGTCGACGCGTCGGCCGCCGCCCTGAGCGCGACTTTGGCGGCACTGACGGACGGCAGTTACGTCGTGCTCACGGCTCAGCGCGACGCGGCAGGCAACATGGTGGCCATCGGTCTTGATCGCC
>CAYNWR010000011.1:0-2211 GCA_964400915.1 uncultured Burkholderiaceae bacterium | reverse complement strand
GTGGTGCAGTGGACGGGCACCGTGCAGTCCGTCAACGACACTGCGCGCAGCATCGTGGTGCTGGCACCCACCGGGCAATTGCAGGCCGTGGTGCTGCCCGACGACTCAACAACCCCGTGCGTGGGCGACACGCTGGATCTCGTGGGTTACTGGCTGGGCGGCCAACTGCAGGCCCGCGACTTCGACACCCGCCCCGCGCTGGAGCCCGGCGCGATCGAACTCAAGGGTGTGCTCGAACTGCTGGCCGATGGTCGGCTGCGGGTGGCCGGTCAAACCTTGCAAGCCACGGCCGAACAGCTGCAAGCGCTCGCGCCCTGGCGTGGCCGCGAGGTCCGCCTGAAGGTGCGACAAACCGCCAGCGGTGGCTTGCAACTGCTGGACATCATCCAGTCACTGGCGCCGCGCAAGCCCTGAGCAAGCGCGCTGCCAGGGCAGTGGCGCAGCCGATGCAGCGCTCAGCGCGCCGCCACGCCCAGGCGTTCGGGCGGCACCTGCACCTGCAGTTCCACCCATTGGCCCAGGCGGGAACGCGGGTGGTGCACCGCCAGCACGGGAATGAAACCGCTCCCGGCGGTGACGATGGGCACCGGGCCGCGCCCATCCGCCATGTCCGGCCCAGGCGCCAGGCTGGCGCCGTCGCCATCGCAGGTGGTGAGCGTGGCACTGCGGCTCAGGCGCAACTGCCGCACCTGCGCGAGCGCGTCGCGCGTGGCAGCGGACACGGCAGCGCCCTGCGCATCGTGCAAGGAGACGCCAGGGGTGCGCGGTGCCCAGCGGCCGGACTCGCCCAGGCGCCCCGCGAGAATGCAGCTCGGCCCAGCGGCAGCGCCAGGGGCAGTCGATGGCTTTTCAGTGCTGGTCTCTGACGCAAATGCGCTCGTAGCGAGCGTCAATCCACAGATGAATGCTATTGTTTTCATAGATTGCGCAGATAGGATTCGCATGTCGAAATTCCTTGGACAATAAGCCCCGAGCGCCCGCATGATGCGCTTTTTCGCGGCACTTGGGCACCTGCACGGGCACCCGGACGCTGCGGGCCCTCAGGGCTTGCTCAGGCGCTCCCAGGCCTCACGGTACTTGGCTGCGGTGCGTTCGATCACGTCGGCGGGCAAGGTGGGCGGTGGCGGGGCCTTGGACCACGGCTTGCCGTCGATGCGCACGGCCTCCAGCCAATCGCGCAGGTATTGCTTGTCGAAGCTGGGCGGGTTGTCACCGCGCGCCAGGGCCGGCGCGTAGCCCTCTGCGGGCCAATAGCGTGAGCTGTCGGGGGTGAGCACCTCGTCCATCAGCACCAGTTCGCCGGTGCGGTCCAGGCCGAACTCGAACTTGGTGTCGGCAATGATGATGCCGCGCGATGCGGCGATGTCGGCCGCCTCGCTGTACAGGCGCAGGCTGATCGCACGAATGCGCTCGGCGAGCTCGCGCCCGATGCGCGTGGCTGCCTGGTCGAAATCGATGTTCTCGTCGTGCTCGCCCACGGCCGCCTTGGCCGCCGGGGTGAAGATCGGCTCGGGCAGGCGGGCTGCGTTGGTCAAACCTGCCGGCAAGGGCACGCCGCAGACCGAGCGACTGGCCTGGTACTCCTTCCAGCCGCTGCCCGCGAGGTAGCCGCGCACCACCGCCTCGATGAGGATGGGTTGCAGACGCTTGACCAGCATCGAACGCCCGCGCACCTGGGCCTGCTCGGCCGGCGTCACCACGGATTCGGGCGCCTCGGTGGTCATGTGGTTGGGACAGATGTGCCCCAGACGTTCGAACCACCACAGCGACATGCGCGTGAGGGTTTCACCCTTGCCCGGAATGGGCTCGGCCATGATGACATCGAAGGCGCTGATGCGATCCGAGGCGACCATGAGGATGCGGTCGTCGCCGACCGCATAGTTGTCGCGCACCTTGCCGCGCGCCAGCAGTGGCAGCGAGTGCAGCGCGGCGTGCAGCAGCGTGCTCAGTTCACCACCTGCGCCAGTTCGCCCTTTGCATACCGCGTGGCCACCACCTGCAGCGAATCACCCTTGATCTTGGCGCCCTGGCCTTCACAACCGAACTCCAGGTAGCGCTGCTTGCAGACCTTGTAGGCCGCCTCGCGCGCGGGCTTGAGCCATTCGCGGGCGTCGAACTTGTCGGGGTTCTCGGCCAGGAACTTGCGCACCGCGCCAGTCATGGCCAGGCGGATGTCGGTGTCGATGTTGATCTTGCGCACGCCGTGCTTGA
>CAYNWR010000010.1:15083-18070 GCA_964400915.1 uncultured Burkholderiaceae bacterium | reverse complement strand
CTTCACCACCGGGCGTGGTTCGGCCTATGGCTGCGCGCCGGCCCCATCGCTCAAGCTGGCCACCAATACAGCCCTTTGGCAGCGCCAGGAAGAAGACATGGACATCAACTGCGGCGAAATCATCGATGGCACTTCGGATGTGCAGGCGATGGGGCAGCGCATCTTCGATCGTGTGCTTGCGACGGCGTCTGGCCAGCCCAGCAAGAGCGAATTGCACGGCTATGGGCAGAACGAATTCGTGCCCTGGCAGCTCGGCGCGGTGATGTAAATCACCAGGCATCCCAGCTACTGCATTAACAGACCTTATTCGGAGATTTCATGGCAAAAGTGCTGTCAGCGAGCGAGCTGCGGACCTGGATTGCTAGCATTTTGGCTGCGGGTGGTAGCCTGCCGGACGAGGCGGCGCAGGTCGCGGCCAACCTGGTGATGGCCAACCTCAGCGGCCACGATTCGCATGGCATCGGCATGGTGCCGCGGTATGTGGACGCCATCCTCGAAGGCGGGCTCAAGCCCAACACATCGATGGCCGTTCGCATGGACGGTGGCGCCATGCTGAGCATCGACGGCCAGCGCGGCTACGGCCAGATCGTTGGTGTCCAGGCCATGGAACTGGCCATCGCCAGGGCGAAGACACACGGCCTTTGCCTCATGGCACTTGCCGGATCGCATCACCTGGGCCGAATCGGGCACTTTGCCGAGATGGCTGTGGCCGAGGGCCTGGTCGCCCTGCACTTCGTCAATGTGCTCTCGCGCCCGGTGGTCGCCCCCTGGGGCGGCGGAGACGGGCGTTTTGGCACCAACCCCTGTTGCATGGGCATTCCCCTGGCTGGTCGCTCGCCCTTTGTGCTCGATTTCGCCACCAGTCGTGTGGCCCAGGGCAAGATGCGGGTGGCCTACAACAAGGGCGAACAGGTGCCTGAGGGCTATCTGATCGATCCACACGGACGGCCCACCACGGACCCCGCCGTCGTTGTCATGCCCCAGCCTGGCAGCGGTGGCGGCTTGTACGGCGCGCTGATGACCTTTGGCGAACACAAGGGCTACGGCATGGCCGTGGCCTGCGAGTTGCTGGGTGGCGCGCTCACCGGCAGCGGAACCTGGCACCGCGAACCCGACTCCGCACGCTCGGTGGTCAACGGCATGTTGACCATCCTGATTTCCGCCAAGCACCTGGGCACACAGGAGGCGTTCGACCGCGAGGGCGCGGCGTTCGTCGACTGGATCGGCCGTGGCCCGGCAGCGCCTGGTGTCGATGCCGTCATGATCGCCGGCGACCCCGAGCGCAAGGCCAGGGCACAACGCGAGCGCGACGGCATTGAGGTGGACGATGGCACATGGACCGAGATCTGCGCCTCGGCCGGCAAGCTGGGCATGAAGCTGGATTGATGGCGTCCGCGCCGACACCGATCCCGCGCCTGACCCGGCACAGCCTGCACCTGGCTGCCGCTGCAGGTGCCCAGGTGCCCAAGCATCCGCGCTTCGGCGGTCAACCCGGTGTCGTTCATCTCGGCTTGGGGGCATTTCATCGCGCCCATCAAGCCCTGGTGTTCGATCGGCTGCTCGGCGGTGGCGATGATCGCTGGGGTGTCTTCGGATTCTCGATGAGAAATCCGGCGGTCGCGGAGTCGCTGGCAGCGCAGGATGGGCTCTACAGCGTCGAACTGGCCGATCATCAGCAAAGCCGCTGGGTGATCTCTGGCGCGTTGTGGCGCACCGCTGTGGCCACCCGCGATCGTCAGCAGGCGATCCAGGCGATGGCGGCGCCGCAGACTCGCTGGATCACGCTCACGGTCACGGAAAAGGCCTACGACAACGCCCTCGGGCTGTTGATCGCAGAAGGCCTGCAGGCGCGGCGATCATCGACGGCCGAGCGCCTGACGATTGCCTCCTGCGACAACCTGTTGGGCAACGGGCATCAACTACGCGCCCTCGTGCTGCAGGCGGCTACTGGGCTGGACAGCGCGCTGCCCGATTGGGTCGAGCGTCAATGCACTTTCCCATGCAGCATGGTCGACCGCATCGTGCCGGCATCCAGTGATGCGCAGCGCGAACGTGTTGCACACACGCTGGGCGTGGCCGACGCCACGCCCCTTGCCGTGGAGCCGTTCTGGGAATGGATCATCGACGATGGGCTGGCCGATGCCCGCGATGCGCAAACCCTGGCCAATGCCGGTGTGCAGGTGGTGGGCGATGTACGACCGTTCGAAGAAGCCAAGCTGCGCCTGCTCAACGCAAGCCACACGGCCATCGCCTGCATCGGTGCGGTCTTGGGTCACGAGACCGTGGCTGAAGCCATGGCCGATCCGGATCTGAGCCGCTTCGTGCGGGCACTCATGCAGCGCGAGTTGGAACCTCACCTGCAACGCCCGTCGCTGGTGGCCTATCGCGATGCACTGCTGCAGCGCTTTGCCAACCGCGCGCTGCGTCATCGCTTGCACCAGATTGCCAGTGACACCAGCCAGAAGATTCCCCAGCGCCTGGTGCCCACCGTGAAGCGCCGGCTTGCGGATGGACTGCCCATTGAGCATGCCGCCTTGGCGGTGGCCGCCTGGCTGCGCTACCTGCAGGGCAGAGACGAGAATGGTGTGGCCCATGGGGTGTCCGACCCGATGGGTGAACAGCTTCGCGACATCGTGCTCAGGCAAGCGTCGGCTGGTCAACGCGTCGCGCAGGTGATGGCGCTGTCCGTCATCTGGGGCGAAGTAGGCCATGCGGATGGCTCCACCTGGGCTGCGCGCTGCACGCACTGGCTCGCCCTGATCGAACAGCACGGCATGCGCGCCGCTTTGCGACAGTTGCAACAGGCCAGTTGAGCGCGGGCGGTTTCTGCAAGAATGAGGCGGTCGGGCCCTCATCTTCCAAGCCGAACAAGGAGCACACGCATGCCCCCGTCAGCATTCCCCTCAAGCCCTGGGCGTTCCGGCCGGGTTAACCAACTGGCACGGGCCATCGTTGTCCTTTTGGGTGTTGGCGCAAGCGTGCATGCC
>CAYNWR010000010.1:0-14983 GCA_964400915.1 uncultured Burkholderiaceae bacterium | reverse complement strand
CCAACTGGCACGGGCCATCGTTGTCCTTTTGGGTGTTGGCGCAAGCGTGCATGCCCAGACACCATCGTCCCCTGCCCAGGCACGGCTGGATGCCAGCCTGGCGCTTGTGGCAGGGCAACCCACTCGCAAGGCGGCGCAAAGCCTTCCAGCGGCCGTCTTGCGCACGGCCCCCAGCGAGGCCGAGCCCACAGTCGCCGCCACCATCCGGTTTGATTCGGACGCCGCGTTGCCAGCCTTGCGTGCCCTCGGCGTGCGCGTTGGCGCGGTCATCGGGCCGATCGCCACAGCCGACATTCCGCTGACGCTATTGCGCAAAGCCTCCGAGGCCCCTGGGGTCGTGTTCATCGAGGCCGCCAAACCCATCTACAAGCGACTGTCGGCCAGTGTCCCCGCCACGGGCGCCGCCGGGTTGCGCGCCGGCACCCCCATGAACTGGACCGGAGCCACCGGCGCCGGTGTGGTGGTCGGCATCGTTGACGACGGGCTGGACTTTCGACATGGCGACTTCCGCAAGGCCGATGGCGGCACCCGGCTGCTGGGCTTGTGGGACATGCGCGAGTCGATCACCGCAAGCCCTCCAGCCGGATTCACGTACGGCTATGAGTGCACACCAGCCAGAATCAACCAGGCCATCGAGGAAGGGCCCACATCCACGGCTTGCAGCCAGCCCTCCACCGGCAACCACGGCACCCATGTGGGAGGCATCGCCGCCGGCAACGGACAGGCCACCGGGAACGGGCAAGCGGCCTTTCGCCTGGTCGGTATGGCGCCTCTGGCCGACATCGTTGCCGTCAACGCCATTGCTGGCGGTGTCAACAACAGCAATGCGGTCATCAACGGCGTGACCTACGTGAAGGCCATCGCGGCGGCGGCCGGCAAACCGGCCGTGATCAATCTGTCGTTGGGCAGTTACCTGGGCAGCAGCCGCGATGGGACCTCCAACTATGAAACCGCACTGACCGCAGCGGGTGGCCCGGGCGCGATCCTGGTGGGGGCCGCGGGCAACGAGGGCAGCGACCCGATTCGCGCCGTGGCCAATCTAGCCAATGGCGAATCCGTCACGGTCGGCTACAGCATTCCCAGCGGCAAGACCGGTACCGTCGAGCTGTGGTACCCGGGTGCCAATCGCTGGTCGGTGCGGGTGGCCAAGGGCGACTGCAAGAGCGACCTGATCGCGGCGGACACACCTTCCTACAGCGTCACCACCGATTGCGGCGAGATCGGCATCTCGAACAACGGGGTCAGCCCCCTGAATGACGACCGCCAGATTCGTGTGGTGTTTTCGGGTGGGGCGTCGGGCCAAAGCCCCGCCGGTGCCTGGCAGATCACCGTCCAGTCGGTACAGGGTGCGGGCACCGTCAACATGTATGGCGGCGAAGATGGCAACGGCGGCGTCTTCACCGATCACACCACAGCTGTCACGTCTCAGATCCTCACCGACACCTGCACGGCGACGGGCGTGATCTGTGTGGGTGCTTACGTGACGCGCCAGGAATGGACCACCCTGGGCGGCGCCCCGGCCTCCAACGCAGGGCATGGACCGATCGGCGATGTGGCCAACTTCTCGAGCCGCGGCCCACGCCGAAATTGCAGCAACCTGAGCAAGTGCCCGGCAGTTCTCAAGCCGGAAATCGTGGCGCCGGGCGCGATGATCATGTCGGCGCTGGGGCGTGATGCCAAGGACGATCCCGCGTCCACCACGCGCGATGTGGATGGTGTGCACATCGCCTACAACGGCACCAGCATGGCCACACCCCACGTGGCGGGTGCCGTCGCATTGTTGCTGCAGAAGATGCCGCAGATGACCCCCAGCGACGTGCGCGCGGCGCTGTTCGGGAACCTGCAGAAGACCAGCTTCACGCCCAACTCCCTCCCGGTGTACGACCCCGCGGTTCCCAATCCGTCGAATGCAGACTACGCCTGGGGATACGGCATGATGGACATCGCCCGGGCCTATGCTTCTGTCGGTACTGGCGGCACACCCACCACGGCCGGCATCACGGCGCAGGTCAACGACGCCGCATCGGGCCTGACGCTTGCCGCCACGATCGTCCCCAAGGCTTCCGAGGCCGGTCAGACTCTGCAGGTGTTTGTGGTGGCCGTATTGCCCAATGGATCCATCTTTGTCAACGACCAGGGAACCTGGAAACCATTCACGGGCCTGCCCGTGCCTGCCTTCATGTCAGCCACGGGCAATGGCGCCATCCAAGTGCCGATTTTCACCAATGCCCCGTTGCGCGGTGTCGGCTTGATGGGCACCCAGATCATTGTGGGTTACGGCAGCGACGCCACGCAGATGATCACTGAACAGAAATTCAAACCCATTCACGTCTTCGCCAATTGAAGATCACCGCTGCCAGAATCATCGTCTGTTGCCCGGGCCGCAATTTCGTCACGCTCAAGATCGAGACCGACGAGGGCCTGACGGGCATTGGTGACGCCACGCTCAACGGGCGTGAGCTTGCAGTGGCCAGCTATCTGCAGGACCACGTGGTGCCTTGTCTGATCGGGCGCGACGCCCACCAGATCGAGGACATCTGGCACTACCTGTACCGGGGCGCCTATTGGCGCCGTGGACCGGTGACCATGAGTGCCATTGCTGCGGTCGACACCGCGCTGTGGGACATCAAGGCCAAGGCGGCTGGCATGCCCTTGTATCAATTGCTGGGCGGGCGCAGCCGTTCGGCGGTCCTGGTGTATTGCCACGCCAATGGCAAGGATGTCGCGCAGACAATCGACGAAGTCGTCGCCCATCGCGAGATGGGTTATCGCGCCATCCGGGTGCAATGCGGGGTGCCTGGGCTCGACAAGGTCTACGGGGTATCGGCGCAGGGCCGCTTCTACGAACCCGCCGACGCCGCCTTGCCCGCAGAACACGACTGGGACACCGAGAAATACCTGCGGCACACACCCGAAGTTTTTGCGGCAGTGCGTGACGCGGTGGGCCCCGATGTCCACCTGCTGCATGACGTGCACCATCGCCTGACACCGATCGAAGCGGGGCGACTGGGCAAGGCATTGGAGCCGTTGCGCCTGTTCTGGATCGAAGATCCAACGCCAGCCGAGAACCAGGATGCATTTGCGCTCATTCGTCAACACACCACCACCCCCATCGCCGTGGGTGAGGTCTTCAATTCGATCTGGGACTGCAAAGGTTTGATCGAAAGGCAGCTGATCGACTACATACGCGCCACCGTTGTACACGCGGGTGGCATTTCACACCTGCGACGCATCGCCGACCTGGCAGCGCTCTACCAGGTTCGTACCGGTTGCCACGGCGCCACGGATCTGTCGCCCATCTGCATGGGTGCTGCCTTGCACTTCGATACCTGGGTTCCCAACTTCGGCATCCAGGAACACATGCCGCATTCGGCCCTCACCGATGAGGTTTTTCCCCACGACTACCGATTCGAAAAGGGCTTCATGCACTGCGGCGAGCGCCCCGGGCATGGTGTCGATATCGACGAAACACTGGCAGCGCGTTTCCCCTATCAACGGGCTTACCTGCCGGTCAACCGCCTGCAACACGACGGCACGCTGTGGCATTGGTGAATCGCGCTTGAGAACATGCCCAAGGCGTCCCCTTGGGCGCATGCCAGACCAGCCGTTCGGAAATGAGCGCGTGCATCAGCGCCCAAGCACCGGAACGGCTCGCACCTGATCCGCAGCGATGGCAAATACCCGGTCGCTTTGAGTCGGCTTGATCGACTTCATGCCTGTGAATTCGCCGAAGGCAGGCAAGGTCAACATGCTCGCAAGTCCGATTTGCTGCTGCCAGAACACCGGCAGGCGCAATCGTTCATTGCTGCCCGTGCGCAGAACCACACAAGGATGCAAGTGCCCTTGGATGTGATGGCCGCCAGCCAACGTCGATTCGCCCACGTGATGCCACAGGGTCCATGGGCCCAGTCGCCAGGGCTCGTCGACCGGTCGTATGTTCCAAGTGTCTGGCGGATCGCCCGCGTGGGCATCGTGATTGCCGCGCACAAGGGTCACGTCCAGCCTGGCGTGCTGCTCGCGCCATTGGACAAACTCTGTGTTCAGGGGGCCATCCAGAGATCGTGACGAGTGCAACAGATCACCCAGAAACACCAGGCGCTTCGCACCAATACCTTGCAGCAACACATCCAGCTTCTGAAGATTGGCCGCGGTGGTTCCTCCCGGAACGGGGACACCCAGGGAGCGAAAACTTTGGGCCTTGCCGAAGTGCGCGTCGGCCACCACCCAGGTGCGCTCGGCCTCGATCCACAAGGCCCCACTGGGGTGCAGCCCCAGGGCTGCACCACCCAGCTCGACTCGAAGCATCACGCCCAACCAGACGTTGATGGAATTTTGACGCGGTAGCGAGCGTCAATTCTCATGTATCAGCTATATTTAATATAGCATTCTCGCCAGACTTGCATCGATCTGCTCCGACGGCGGGCGACGAAAACCCGACCGTGCAAATCGCTGCAGACGCCCCATGACAAAGGCCATGACGACACCCGCCTGAACCTGCGCATCCGCCGACGGCCTGGTGGTGTTGGTGGCATCGGCAGCCTCACGAAGGCTCTGGCGCATGCTCGCTTCAATCCGATCGAAGAATTGGTTCATCCGCTGCTGCAGGCGCTCGTGTTCGAACACCAGGGCGTCGCCGACCATCACCCGCGTCATGCCAGGGTTCTTCTCGGCAAACTGCATCAACATGGCCACCATGCGCGCGACCTGAGGCGCACCCGCTGCCTCGCGCTCGGTGATCTGGCGCATCAGCGCAAACACCGTCTCCTCGATGAAATCGATGAGCCCCTCATACATCTGAGCCTTGCTTGCAAAATGCCGGTAAAGCGCCGCCTCGCTGACTTCCAGTCTGGCCGCCAAGGCCGCCGTGGTGATCCGCTCTGCCCCTGGCGCTTCGAGCATCGATGCCAAGGTCTGCAGGATTTGCAAGCGCCGCTCACCTCGGGGAGGACGCTTTCGAACCGCACCTTCGCTGGCGTTGGGTGTCTCAGACTCGTCAGGCAAGGTTTGTGTCATGGCAAAAGCGCGTGATGGCAGGATCAATGCGACCGGATCATCGTTCCGAAGGCTTCATCCGAAAGGATCTCAAGCAGCACGGCATGTGGCACCCGCCCATCGACGATGTGAACGGAATTGACGCCGCTGCGCGCTGCATCCAGGGCGCCCGCAATCTTGGGGAGCATGCCGCCGGACAAGGTGCCATCGGCAAAGAGGCCGTCGATGTCGCGAGCGCTGAGGTCGGTCAGCAGGCGCCCATCCTTGTCCAGCACACCGGGCGTGTTGGTCAACAAAACCAGCTTCTCCGCGCCAAGCACGATTGCAAGCTTGCCGGCGACGACGTCGGCATTGATGTTGTAGCTCTCGTTGTTTTCGCCGAATCCGATGGGGCTGACCACTGGAATGAACGCATCGTCCTGTAGGGCCCGCACCACGGACGGGTCGATCCCAACGATGTCGCCCACCTGTCCAACGTCGTGCTCAACGCTGGGATCCTTGTTGTCGAGCATCTTGAGCTTGCGAGCCCGAATCAATCCACCGTCGCGGCCGGTCAGGCCAACCGCCTTGCCGCCTGCCTGGTTGATCAAACCCACGATATCCTGCTGAACCTCACCGGCGAGCACCCATTCGACAACCTCCATCGTCTCGGCATCGGTGACCCGCATCCCCTGGACAAATTCGCCTTTTTTTCCCAGGCGCTTCAAGGCCGTTTCGATTTGTGGTCCGCCACCATGCACCACCACCGGGTTCATGCCGACAAGCTTTAGCAGCACGATGTCCTCGGCAAAGTCGGCCTGCAATGCCGGATCGGTCATGGCGTTGCCACCGTACTTGATGACAAGTGTCTTGCCGTGGAACTTGCGGATGTAGGGAAGTGCCTGCGCGAGTATTTCTGCGCGATCGCGGGGGGCGATGCGCAAGGTGTCGCCTTCCGGCAGTTGGCTGGTGTTGGTCATTGTGCGGATGTCTGAGCTTGGGGCACCCGCGCATTCTAGGGACTCAGGCAGGACGGCCCAGCCACCCAACCTGCCGCGCCAATCAACGGCGCAGCCAGCCCGGCACCTTGAACCGGATGATCATCAGGTAAGCCGCCACATAACTGAGGACAAAGAGGCCACAGAAGATCATGAGGGCCCAGCTGTTGCGCCAAAACAGGACGGCAGGCGCCACCGTCAACATCGTGAAGCCCCAGAGGTAGGGTGAGGTGCGGTTGTTGCGCATCAGGGTGCGGCGCGCCTCGTCGTCATGAAAGACACCGCGCACGATGCGGCGGTAGATGAGCTGGTGAAAATGCAAGGCATCGGCCACACCCGGAGAAACACCACGGGACATCTTGCGATAGATGGAGAAAAGTGTCTCCATCACCGGATAGATCAGCAGCAACATCGGAAACCAGGGGGACACGGCCGCATGGCGCTG
Source organism: uncultured Burkholderiaceae bacterium (assembly GCA_964400915.1). GTDB lineage: Bacteria > Pseudomonadota > Gammaproteobacteria > Burkholderiales > Burkholderiaceae_C > CAYNWR01. The sequence goes on along the minus strand of CAYNWR010000010.1, from coordinate 8,569 downwards.
CACCAGCAACACACTGACCATGGCAATCGTCAAACCCCAAAGATAGGCGCCCCCATCCCCGGCAAACAACATCCCGCGCGGGTAGTTCCACAACAAGAAGCCAGCTGTCGCCCCCGCCACGCACACGATGATGGCAGCCAGTTGCCGGTCCCCAACCTGCAAGGCAACGTGAGCCAAGGCCAAGCACACAATAAATGCCACCATACCAGCCAGGCCGTTGTACCCGTCAATGATGTTGAATGCGTGGGGCAGGCCTGATACAGCCAGCAGCGCCAGGGCAATGGCCAACCAAGGCAAGTTCATCAGCATCACATCAAGAACCGGGATGTCCACTCGGGTGATGCGCAGGCCTGCGACCATCACAGCAGCGGCTGCCGAAATCAAGGTCAACAACAGTCGATAACGCACGGTCAATCTCTGGGTCATGTCTTCGGCCACCCCGCCGAGCACAGCCGGCAACAGACTGGCTGTCCACAACAAGATCCAGAACCCGATGCGCAAGCCGCCGGGGTCACCTCCATATTGCGACTCGATCATCCCTCCGAGCCAGCCACCGCAAGTACCCAACAGCAGGGCCAGGCCACCGACACGGGGCACGTGACCCACATGAAAACGCTGCGGAAGGCCATCGGCGTAGGAGGAAGAATGCTCCGTGAATTGGCGGACCACCACCAACGCAAAGGCGCCGGCCAAGAAGAAACTCAGGAGCGAGATCCAGATCACCGGGTGGCACCCATCTGCTTTTCGCGGCGTCCAGCGCCCACCGCCCAGCGAAAGACTGGTGACATCCAAAAACGCATGAGACTTTGGATGTGCCACACGAGGTGCTGCCATCGCCGACGGCTCGCCCGACGGGCCTCGTGCACCACTTTCGCGTCCGCACAAGCAAGTATCAGATGCGCCTGTCGAACCCGCAGACAGAAGTCGACATCCTCGCAATAGAGGAAATACGCCTCGTCGAACCCGCTCAGCTGATTCCAGACGCGGGTGGGAACCACCCAGCACGCCGCGTTCACCCACTCGATGCGGCGATCCGGCACCTTGCGCACATGCCTGCGCCAGAGCGCAGCAGGCGACGGCACCTCACGCTGGTGGTCTTGCGCTTGGCCGTGCAGGTCATGCTGCACGGGATAGGCACACCCGACACCGTCGCTGGCCGCCGTTGCAAGCAGTTTCTGGAACACCGCCGCATCGGTCCATTGAACGTCTGGATTGATGACCCCAACAAAGCGTTCGCTGGCTCCCTTGAGCGCCTGGTTGTGGTTCGCCCCAAACCCCTTGGGTTGGTGATTGCGGATTTCGGTCAACTCAAATGGCCACTCCCGGTCGGCCAACTCCCCCGGCCCACCCTCAGGAATATTCCAGGTGATGACCACCCGCGCCGGTCGCGGATTGGTTGCATCAGCCAGGCGGTCCAGCAACTCCCGCACGCGGTGCGCGTCACCGTGACTGACTACGGACACAACCAGATCGAGTGGCATGCTGTTCGACTACCGCGCCGCCAACATCGCACCGGCGGCATTCAGGTTGTCCTGACGCGCGTCTCCAGCCAAAGCACGAAGGCGCACGGCGGAGACGAGATAAGTAATGCGCGCCTGTGCAAGATCTCTTACCGCAATCGACCTCTGTTGTTCAGCATTCAAGACATCCAGATTTGAGCGGCGCCCGGCCAGAAACGACCGCCGGCTCGATTCCAGCACCACCTCCGCAGAAGCCAAAGCCTGCTCATGCGCTGCAACACGCAAGCCACCTTCGGTCACGCGCCGGTACTCCCTGTGCACGCGTGCGGAGAGGTCACGCCGGCCGGCTTCCAACGCTTGGTCGGCTCGCTCCAACAAGGCGTAGGCCTGACGAACCGTCGAGTCCACATATCCACCGGAATAGATTGGCACCGAGATCTGAATACCCACCGACCGGTTGATGTACTTGGAGTTCACACTGGTTACATTGTCGCTGACACTGCGACTCCACTGGGCCACTGCATCAATGGTGGGGGTGTGGCCCGCACGGGCCTTGCTGATTTCTAGTTCTGCCGCGTCGCGCTGCGCTCGCAGCGCTGCTATCTCCGCACTCGCTTGCATGGCCCGATCGATCCATTCGGTCAGGGACCGGCCCAATGGGTCGGCTCGAAACCGACCCGGCTCGACGTCCGCCAGGTTCGCGACGGAGCGCCCTGTCATCAACTCCAACTGGCGCACCGAGTAGTCGCGGTTCTGGCGTGCTTCCAATTCTTGCGCGGAAGCCAGGTCCACACGGGCCCGGGCTTCATCGACATCGGTGCGCGTTCCCACGCCACCTTCGAACAGCCGTCGTGCCGCCTCCAACTGGAGTCGATAGGCACCAAGCTGCGAGGTCACCATGCGCAACTGCTCCTGAGCCAGCAGGCTTTCAAAGTACACCTCGGAAACACGGATGAGCAACTGTTGCTCGTCTCGCTCAAGTTGGGACTCGGCATCGGCCACTTGCGCTATGGCCTGGTCGACAGATGCTGACAGGTGCTTCCGATAGATCGGCTGGCGCACGCTCAGCACCTGGCTTGCGCTGAAATACTGCGCGTCCGAACTCACATCGCCCACCAATGTGCGATTGGTCGACGTGAGATCGTTCCAGGTGCGCCCCAGGTTCACCCCCACACTGGGACGCAACTGCGATCTGGCTTGCACCAAGCGCTCTCGGTGGGCGTGGGTCGCCGCGCGTGAGGCAAGAATGTTGGCGTCATGGGAACTGGCAGCCGCGTAGGCCTCTTGCAGGTTCAACGCCTGTGCTTGCACCGCAATGGAATAGGCGGCGCCCAGGCCCACGATTACTGTGCGGGCAACAGCCTTGCACAAGTCCGCACCGTTTCGAGGCAAGGATCGCTTTCCTGAAATAGAGTTCACCCAGTTCATGTCATTCCTCGGTCATCGCAGCGGCCAATCGCTTGGTCAATGGATGCAACATGTAGGTCAAGAGGGATCTCTCTCCTGTTCGAAATACAACCTCGACCGGCATCCCCGACTGCAGCTGTCGTTTTCCGAGTTGTTCCAGTCCCTTTTGGGTGATCTGAACACGCGACAAGTAAAAGCCCGTGGGATTGAGTTGGTCGGCCAGAAGATCGGTCGAGACCGACATCACCTTCCCGTCCACAACGAGTTGCGGTGAATGCGCAAATGACGAGAACCGAACATCAACGACCATGCCGGGTTTGACCCGATCAATGAGGTGGGGTGGAACATGGGTTTCGATCAGCATGTGTTCGCCAGCGGGAACAACATCCATCAGGCGCTGTCCTGCTGCGACGACGCCGCCCACAGTCTGAACGGCCAACCCAACAATCTGGCCCGACGCTGGCGCACGGATGTCAATGCGATTGAGGTCTTCTCCAACCGCTTTGAAACGCTCGACCTCGGAAAGCACATCCCTCTCGACATCGGTCAATTGCGCTTGAACTTCGCGGCGATAGTCCTCTCGCCGGGATTGCGCACGCTGTCGCAGTTCCGCAATCGTGCTGCGAACCCGTGTTGAATTCCCAATCACGTCGGCAATGCTCGAATTGAGCTCGGCTACATTGCGTTCCAGTTCCAATTGACGGTTGCGCGGTACGTAGCCATCGCGTACCAAACCTCGTGTTTGTCCGAGTTCTTCGTTGATCAGATTCAGCTGATTGCGCCGATTCGCCAACATCGCCTCATAGGCTGTTCCGAGCGCCTCTTGCGCCGCAATGCTTTCCTCAATGATTTGCAGGTCCGACTTCAGCAAGGCCCGTCGTGACGCCATCAATTGCTCCTGGTTGCGCAACTGCTGCGCGATCATGGGATCGGTGAGGGCGGCGCGCGCATCCGCGTGGAGATTGATTTCACTGCTCCCGGATTGCTCGGCCAGAAGCCGTCCTTGTGTGATGCGCAAGCCGAGGTAACGTTGCCGAACGGTTTCGAAGTTGGCACGAGCCACTGCGTCGTCCAGACGGATGAGAAGGTCGCCCTCCTTGACGTTCTGACCTTCCCGGACGACGACCTGGCGCACGATTCCACCGGAGATGTGTTGCACCGGCTTGCGCTTGGTGTCGATTGCGACGGTGCCAACCGCTGGCACGCCTTCATCCAGTGGTGCCATAGCTGCCCAGGCGGCGGCTCCGCAAATGCCGATGATCAAGGCGGCCCAACCCACACGGGCAGCCCGCATGGCAACCGGGAGGCGGCCTGGGCTTTCGTCCGAGTTGACGAGCGACGTTCCGTTGGATTCGGTTGCACCACGATTTCGAGTGCTGACAACATTTGACATGAATTTCCCTTTTCGCTTACGTTGGAGCGGTACGGTTCAGAGCCGCTCCAGCGTGCGGTGGAGCCCCCGGCTCCCGCGCGGTATTGGATTGGGTACTTTGAGTCCGCAAGGCGGACAGCACGACATCGCGCGGACCAAATGCGTTCAATCGCCCGTCGTGCAGCAGAAGGATGTTGTCAGCCACGCCCATCATGGTGGTTCGGTGCGCGATGACAACGATCGTTGTGCCTCTGGCTTTCAGGTCCACAACAGTCTTGAGCAAGGATGCTTCGCCAACGTCATCCAGATTGGCATTGGGTTCGTCAAGAACAATCAACGCTGGGTCGCCATAGACCGCCCTTGCCAGTCCAATGCGTTGCCTCTGTCCACCCGACAACAACCCTCCGGCGACACCGATCTGTGTGTCATACCCACGCGGAAATCGAAGAATCGTTTCATGGAGGCCCGTTGCTTTGGCGGCAGCGATGACCTTGTCGGCGTCGACTTTCCCGAATCGGGCGATGTTTTCGGCGAACGTTCCCTCAAAGAGTTCGATATCTTGTGGCAGATATCCGAGATAAGGCCCGAGTTCATCGCGATCCCAGGTGTCAATGGGTACGCCGTCTAGGCTGACGGTGCCTGTTTCGAGCGGCCAGATGCCAAGAATCACCCTCGCCAGCGTGGACTTGCCGGACCCAGAACGGCCCAAGACCATGGTGACCGTTCCCGGCTCAATGACAAGGCTCATCTCCTGGAGAATTGGCGTCGGCCGCCCGGGTGCACCAGCACGAATGCCATGCAACTCGACCCGCCCCAGAGGTCGTACCCGCTGTAGATTTGGATCCCGATCGGGATGGTCCAGCAACAAGGCATCAAGGCGACGCCAGGCCTGAGCGGCTGCCACGACGGATCGCCAGATGGCGACTGCCTGATCGATCGGAGCCAGAGCACGCGTCATCAACACGTTCGCTGCAATCATGGCGCCTGGCGTCAAATCACCGTCGATGACAAGCAATGCGCCGGCACCCAGAACGAGGGACTGCTGCGAGTAGCGGACAAACTTGCTGACGGCTGTTTGACGGTGGACAGCCCCCTGCGCCACACCACCCAGATGCAATGCCATTTCATGCCGGGCAGTCCACCGTTGCCGCATTCGGCCCAGCATCCCCATCGATTCGAGTACCTCAGCGTTGCGCAGCTTGCTCTGGAGGAACTGATTGACCAGCAATTGAGCCTGGGCAGCCTGCTCGGTCGGAGCCAGTGTTGACCGGTGGCTGTACCACGCCAAGGCTGCCTGCACCAAAGCAAAGGCCACGGCCAGCCAGCCAAGTGCTGGATGCAATAGGAAGAGCACCGCCAGGTAGATGGGTACCCAGGGCAGGTCGAAGATCACAAACACGCCTTGGCCGGTCAGGAATTGGCGCACTTGAAGCAGATCCGAAAACGCTCTGGAAGGGCCTTCGTTGCTGCGGCTGAGATAGGAACGGAAACTCGCCTGGAACACCTTTGTCCCGAGGATTTCGTCAAATCGGACACCCGCCTTGACCAGTACACGCGAGCGTATCCATTCAAACAATCCGAGCAACATGAACATGAACAGCGTGACGATGGATACCGCCAGCAAGGTCAGATCGCTGCGACTGAGCATCACGCGGTCAAAGACCTGAAGCATGTAGATGGTCGGCGTCAGCATCAGCAGGTTAGCAAACATGCTGCAGACTGCGACAAACCCTAGCTCTGGCAAAAACGTCCGAAGGACACCCCCAACTGTTGGTTTTCGCTGGTAGTTTGGCGAGATGTTGGGCCAGCCCATCTTCATCGCTCCGTTTGTGGAGTGGTGTCGGGCGCGGCGGCGGCTGGTGCGGACGTCGCGGCGGGTCCTGCTACGCGCTGGGGCATCAACGCATTCAAGACTTCGTCTCGAGGCCCGATACCTTGCATTCGTCCGTCTCGCAACACCAGAATGCGGTCTGCCACCGACAACACATTCGTCCTGTGAGTCATGACAACAAATGTCGTGCCATTGGCTTTGGCCCTGCTGATTGCTTCGACAAGAGCGGCGTCGCCTGCCTCGTCAAGACTGGAGTTGGGTTCGTCCATCACAACAAAGACTGGATCGCCATATAGCGCTCTGGCCAATGCGATTCGTTGACGCTGCCCACCTGACAGCCTCAGTCCGTCGGCGCCGATTGGCGTTTCGAGTCCCTGGGGAAGCGAGTGAACCCAGTCGACAAGACCTGCAGCAGCCAGTGCCTTGTCGAGGAGCGGGGGATCCAGGTCTCCGAAGCGGCTGATGTTTTCAGCAATCGTGCCCTCCACCAACTCAACCCCTTGAGGCAGGTAACCCATATGCAGCCCAAGTTCACTCTTGTCCCATGAATGGACATCGGCACCATCCAGTCGAACTTTCCCGCCAACCGAGGGCCATAGACCAACCAGGACGCGCGCCAAGGTGCTTTTCCCCGAAGCAGACGGTCCGACAACAGCCAGCATTTCGCCGGGCTTCATGCTGAAACTGACACCTTGCAGGATCAGGTTTTGCTGTCCGGGGGCAGGCACCGCCAGCGGTTCGACATCCACCACTCCGCGCGGTGCGGGCAATGACATTTGTTGCACACCTTTGGGCATGCTGAGCAGGAGGGAACCCAACCTGTGCCAAGCGTCCCTCACATTGACCACGCTTTGCCATTGCGCGACAGCGGTGATAAGTGGCGTCAACACCCGACCGCCCAATATGGACGCGACGATCAGCATTCCTCCACCGCCTGCAAGCTTGTCATGCAGGAACAACCATGCCGCCAACCCGAGCAACAGCGAAGCCAGGACGTGTTGCATGAATTTGGACAACGCCTGGAATCCTCCGGCTACCAAGGAAGCTTTGGCTTGTAGCCTGAGCATCTCCTGCTGGCGAGTCATCCAGCTTGCGTGTACACCGGCAAGCATGCCCATCGATTCGATCACCTCGGCGTTGCGCATTGCGTTGTCTGCGTACTGCTGAGCACCGATGGCGCTGCGGTTGGCGGCCATCAACGGCTGGTGCGTTTTTCTTTCATTTGCCCATGCGACCGTGAGTTGAATCACGGCAAATGCCAATGACGTCCAGCCCAGAACAGGGCTGATTGCAAACAGTATCAGCAAGTAGATCAATGAAATGGGGGAGTCCATGATTGCCAGCAGCGCTGGCGCATGCATGAAATCGCGTATTGTTCGCATGTCAGACACAGGCTGTGCCGTTCCACCCGGTATTCGCTTCAGATTTGCCGCAAATGCTGCATCGAATACGCGATTTCTCATGCGGCCATCAAATTCGTCGCCAACGCCCCGTAGGATTTCTGTTCGCGACCAATCGACGAACTCCATGATGACAAATGCAAACAACACAGCAACTGTGAGCATTAAAAGCGTCGTGTGACTTCGGCTATTTACGACACGCTCGTAAACTTCCAGCATGTAAATGGAAGGCATCAGAACCAAAATTCCAGCGATGGAACTAAAGATCAGTGCCTTGCGAAACGCTGGCTTGGCTGGAGCCAAGGCATCCAGGAGCTCCTCGGTTCCAGCATGTTTCATGTCTGGGCCTTTTCCGGTTGATCCCTGTAACCCATTGACGATATTTGGACCTCACCATTTTTCCAAAGCTCGATGAAAAAGGAACCCTTTGGATACTTAAGCAGGGTTATTTCCTTGATCCCTTCATTTTTGAAGACATTCAGAAATTCTTCGGAAACCGGCATAGGTATCTTTATTCGCCCACCGACCCCCAGAATCGATAAACCATCTGGCCCTGCGCTCATGCTTTTTTTGTCGAAATAGACTGGATTGGATTCTACGAACCGAATCATCGGAATCACTTTGGTGCGGCTTGAATGAAGTCCCGAGGAAACAGAAGACGGGTCAGGCCCTGACAGAAGCACGCGAAACGCTTTCGACACGGCGTATACCGCATTGCATATGTGCTGGGCACCAACATTGGGATGTGCTGCACGCAGTTTTGTATAGACAAGATGGTGTAGGCGAACACGACCCCAGCAACCTTCTCGCCGTGCAACGGCCGACACCTCGTTGCAAAGCGCTGCGAACACTTGCTGAAGTTGAAGCAGCATTGAATGCTCACATGCCGGCAGTTCAAGCTCAAGGCGCATTGGCGTCATTGACGATTTCATATATGAACTTTTGTGACAAAAATAACCCCGATCAACTGATCGGGGTTATCAAATAAAAGCCTGACAATGTCCTACTTTCACACGGGCAATCCGCACTATCATCGGCGCTGAAGCGTTTCACTGTCCTGTTCGGGATGGGAAGGAGTGGTACCACCTCGCTATGGTCA
>CAYNWR010000009.1:0-18180 GCA_964400915.1 uncultured Burkholderiaceae bacterium | reverse complement strand
CATGAACACCATCCACGTTGATGTGGTCAGTGCCGAAGAGTCCATCTTCTCGGGCGAAGCGCGGTTTGTTGCGCTGCCAGGTGAAGCGGGCGAGTTGGGCATCTACCCCCGCCACACCCCGCTGATCACCCGGATTCGTCCTGGGTCCGTTCGCATCGAAAAGGCCGATGGCAGCGAGGAATTCGTCTTTGTCGCCGGGGGCATCCTTGAGGTGCAGCCCGGCTGTGTCACCGTCCTGTCCGACACCGCGATCCGCGGCAAGGATCTAGACGAGGAAAAGGCCAACGAGGCGCGGGCTGCCGCTGAAGAAGCCATCAAGAACGCCAAGACCGACATCGACCTGGCCAAGGCGCAATCCGAACTTGCCGTGATGGCAGCCCAGATTGCCGCCTTGCGCAAATACCGCCAGAAAAAGTAGGTCGTGGTGGGGCCTGTCGCTGCGGTGAACAGGCCCGTTCTGCTGCTGGCCGGTGCGACCGGAGCCACAGGTGCCGCTGTCGTGCGCCGGCTGGCAGGTCACTCGAATTTCCGACACACGGTCATTCTCGCGCGCGAGCCGGTGCGCGAACTGATGCGGTCGATGACCTTGCACGTTGTGGCCGAGACACCAGCTGTCCACTGGGCCAGGGTGCCAGCAGATGTTGCCATCGTGATGTTCGATCCGCCTCGCCTGTATCACCGGCGCGAGCAATCGCTGTGGACGCCGACCCCTGCGCAGGTGCCTGAGTTGTGCCAATGGTTGCGCAATTGTGGTGTCACCACCGTGGCGATCGTCCAGCCCCATGACACGGGGCGCTTGCCGGCCGCACTTCAGCAAGGCTTTCTGAACCTGGACGAACAAGCCATCACCACGCTCGGCTTTGCGCGGGTACTCATCATTCGCAGCGCACGCGATCGCGATGCAGATGCCGCGCGGGGTTTCTTTCCCAAAGCGGCCGATCTGGTCCTGCGCGCCTTGGCGCACATGGTCCCGGCGGGTGACCGTCCGGTGCGCCCGGCGACGGTTGCCGATGTTGTCGCTACAGCCCTGCGGTACGCACCCATCGGCGTCCACATCCTCTCGAGCAAGGTTTTGCACGAGGCCGCCCAGGGTGATGTTGAAAAATCGGTGCGTGCGCACCTTCCGCATGCGCCCTCGGCCTGAGCAACAATGACGGCGCCTGCGCCAAGCAAAAGGGCACCATCCACACCCACACCCAAGGAAAGCCAACATGTCCCGGTACCCCACACCACGATCGCTTGCGACGTGGCTTCTTTGCGGTCTCGTCGCCCTCGCCACTGCTGGAGCCATGGCGGCACCGGCGCTCGAACAGACGGCCGAGTTCCGCGTGCCCGAGGCCAATCAGGGCATTGGTGTGGATGCTCAGCATTTCTATGCGGTCGATAACACCACGATCGCGAAATACGACAAACGGACCGGGCGCCTGGTGGGCAAATGGCAAGGCCCCAAGGAGGGCCCCATCGTTCATCTGGACAGCGCCATGGTGATGAACGGCAAGATCTACGCCGCACATTCGAACTATCCCGAGTGGCCCATGACCAGCTCGCTGGAGATCTTCGACGCCGATTCGATGACCCACATTGGCACGCACAGTTTTGGCATCCGCTGGGGTTCGCTCACCTGGGTCGACTGGCACAACGGTTCGTGGTGGATGACGTTTGCCAACTACGACCGTCCCCTGGGTCCCAACAAGACGCCCTATGGGCACAAGGTCAATACGGTGATGGTCCAGTTCGACAAGGATCTGCGGCCGATGCAGAGCTGGACCTTGCCCAAGGCCATCCTGGAGCGGTTTGAAGACATGAGCAATTCCGGGGGCTCCTGGGGGCCGGACGGCGATCTCTATCTGAGCGGACACGACCCCGCAGAGATCTACCGCATGCGCCTACCCAAGGCCGGTTCGGTGCTTGAACTCGTGCAGATCATCCCGATGAACATTCGCGGACAAGGCATCGCCTGGGACCGCTCGCAGCCGGGTGTCATCTACGGAATTGTTCGGGCCACGTCGCGGGAACGCGCAAGTGGTATCGGACACAAGGTGACGGTGTTTCGGCTCGTCGACAAGCCCTGACCGCCTGGGGTTGACGCGCATGGTGACGCAAAGCCGTCGGCAGGCCGGAGCCTTCAGTGGCTCGGCCGATGAAGTCGAGACCGCTTTCTATGAGGCGCTCAGGGCATCCGATCTGGATCGATTGATGGCCTGCTGGGCTGACGAGGACGATATTGTCTGTGTGCACCCCGGCGGGGGCCGGCTGCTGGGCGCGGGTGCGATTCGTTCGGCCTTTGAAGCGCTGTTTGCCAATGGCAGCGTGCGGGTGCAACCCGAGCGCGTGTTCCGCGTCGATTCGCTCTCGGCGGCCGTTCACAGTGTGCTCGAGCGCGTCGATGTCCACACCAGCGAGGGCCCACGCAGCGCCTATGTGGTCGCCACCAACGTGTACCACCGCACACCACAGGGCTGGCGTCTGGTGGCCCACCATGCCAGCCCCGGAACGTTGGAGCCGCCTGCCGACTCGCCGGGACACGATGCGGTGCTTCATTAGGTCTCGAATCGGCCCGTAGCGAGCGTCGCATATTGATAGTTTGCTATGCATTTTGATGCTTCCTGGTGGCTCCCCGGTGGCAACCTCCAGACCATCGCTGCGGCCCTGTGGGCACGTCGCACACGGGGAACCCGACCGGCGTATCGCCGCGAGCGCTGGGCGACACCCGATGGCGATTTCGTCGATGTCGATTGGCTGGTGCGACCGACAGGTGAAGCAATGGGCATGGTCAACACCCAGGCCAATGCGGCATGGATCGATTCTGCCCGCTCAGGATCGAGCGATCGCGATCTGCTGGTGCTGTTCCACGGTCTGGAGGGCTCCTCGCGAAGCCACTATGCCGAATCGTTTGCCGATCTGGCGGCAGCCAGGGGCTGGGACTACGCGGTGCCTCATTTTCGAGGATGCAGCGGCGAACTCAACCACGCCCCGCGGGCCTACCACTCGGGGGATTTCATTGAAATTGCGTGGTTGCTCGATCGATTTCGCGCACAAACAACCGGCCGCCTGATGGCCGTCGGTGTATCACTGGGCGGCAACGCCTTGCTGCGCTGGGTGGGCGAGGCCGGCCGCATGGCGCGGGCAACGGTTTCCGCCGTGGTGGGCATCTGCGCACCGCTGGACCTCGCGGCGGGGGGGTGGGCCATCGGACGTGGCTTCAATCGGCAGGTCTACAACCGCATGTTTCTCAACACCATGAAGCCCAAGGCCATGGCCAAGTGGAAACAGCATCAGGGCTTGTTCGATCGACAGGCGATGGACGCAGCCCAAGACCTGTACACCTTCGACAAGGTGTTCACGGCGCCCGTGCATGGGTTTCGCAACACAGAGGACTACTGGGCACGTGCTTCCGCGAAACCGGTGCTGGCCAGCGTGCAAGTGCCAGCACTTGTGATCAATGCACGCAACGACCCATTTGTTCCGGCGTGGAGCCTGCCCACGGCGCGGGACGTTTCGCCAGAGGTCACGCTCTGGCAGCCCGCGCAGGGCGGGCACGTCGGATTTCCATCCGGCGCGCCGCCAGGCCATGTTCGCGCCCTGCCGGAACAGGTGGCGCAGTGGCTACAAAGCGTGGCATCCGGATAATGGTCAGGCATGGATGAGATCGTCAAGGCGGCGCTGCGCAAATGGCCCAACGTGCCCCATTGCCATGGTTGGCTTGGTCTGGACACACGCGGGCAGTGGTACATGCGCGACGATCGGGTGCAGGCACTGGGGGCGTTTGCCAGTGGTCTGCCCGGGGCAAAGGGTTCCATCCTGCGGCATGACAAACTGATCGAGTTCATCCAGCGCAACTACCAGTGCGATGCACAGGGCTGCTGGTATTTTCAGAATGGACCCCAGCGGGTGTATGTCGAACTGGAGGCGGCGCCGTTGATCTGGCGGGTTGAAGCGGATCATTCCGTCAGTGACCACACCGGACAGGCCAGCGGACCGATCACGCGGTGTCTGCTGGACGAGTTGGGCCGCGTTTTCCTGCTGGCACAGACCGGCGCTGGACTGGTCCACCCGCAGGACATGATCCACGTGGCCGATCTCGTTGAGGCCGGTGTCTGGCAGCCCGAACCGATTGAGTCAGGCAGCGTGGAACGCTTGGGTGGTTTTGTGCTTAGCCCTGCTGCACGTCAAACGCGCACTGGCGCGGCTGGGTGATCTCCTGATCCGATCGCCGCCCGTTCGACCGGGCGATCGGGCGGCGCAACGCCACGATATGACGTGACCGATCAGTTGGATGCCGCTGCGGCAGGCGCAGGGGCCTTGGGTTCTTCGAATTTGCCGCCGCCGTTGTTGGCGATGAACGCGACGGCGCGTGCGATCTCGACGTCTTCAAAATCGCCGCCGCCCTGCGCTGCCATCGCTCCCTTGCCTTTGAGAGCCGACGTCACAAGGGCTTCGAACCCGGACTTCAGGCGCGGTGCCCAAGCGGCCGCGTCGCCGAATTTGGGTGCATTGGCTGCCCCGGTGGCATGGCACGCCGCACATTGCGCCTTGTAGACATCTTCGCCGCCCTTGAGCGTGCGATTGGCGTCGCGAATCTCGACCGAGCCCACTTTCTGGATGCGTGCGGCCAAAGCCTTGTCGCGGCCCTGAGCGGTCACACCAGCGAGCGACAAGGATTCGTCAATGGACGAATTCGACGGCTTGAAGGATGAGGTGACGAAGTAGACCAAGCCGATGATCACGAACACCGGGATCACGAATGATGCAATGCTGGCCCAAAGCATCTGGCTGGGCGTCTTGATCGGGCCCGTATGGGCTTCTTCGTGGCTGTCGCTCATCGGGAACCTTGACTTGGCTGTACGTTGACTGATCGTCGGCGCGAACCGCAAATTATAGCGACCCGCCCCAGCAGCCAAACGTACAATGGCGACCTTCATCGCGCGGCTGTAGCTCAGTGGATAGAGTATTGGCCTCCGAAGCCAAGGGTCGTGGGTTCGATCCCCGCCAGCCGCGCCAGTTCTGCATGGCCGACCAAACGTGGCCTGCACGGCGAGTCTGCGCCTCACGGGTCGCAGCGATCATTCGCTCAGTCGGGCTCGGCGCCTGGCCGATCAAACGCCCGGATGGACACATGGGTCTCAAAGCGGTCGCTCGGTCCCGCAAGAATCTGAAATTCGACGGGAGTGCCTTTGGTGCTGTAGGCGATGCGCTGGACATCAACGAGCGGTGAGGCAACCGTCACGCCGAGCAACCTCGCAAGGGACGGCGACGCCAGCCGCGCCCGGGTCACCAGATCGATGCGACCATAGTGGACACCTTCGCGCGCCAGCAGCACAGACAATGGGTGCCTGGTGAAGTCACGCCGCGTCAGTCTTGCGGCAAAGGGTTCCGGCAGATAGACCGTCGAGTGAGCGATGGGCAGGCTTCCCATGACGCGCAGGCGCTCAACGCGCAACACCAGGTCGCCATCACGGCACTGCAGGCTGGCGGCGACCTCGGGCGTTGCGGGCATTGGCGTGAAGTCGAGCACACGGTGGCGGCTCAGCGTACGGCGTTCACTCACTTGGCGCAGATAGTCCTCAATCGGCGAGGGCATGGTCAAGACGGCGGCGGTGCTGCTTACCACCGTGCCGCGCCGAGGTCTGCGCTCGATGTAGCCCTGCTTTTCAAGGGACAGCAAGGCCCGGCGGACGGTCACCCGTGACACCTTGTGTGCTAGCCCAAGCTCGTCTTCAGTCGGCAGGCGATCGCCAGGTCGGTAGCGGCCGCTGGTGATGCCGTCCTTCAGCAAGAGGGAAAGCACCAGATGCAATGCGACACCGTCGCTGCTTGCCGATGGCGCGCCGTGTTCCTTTGCGGATCGTTGACGGCCTTGACTTGACCCAATCATCGGGCAAATTGTATTATTGACAATACAAATACGGTCCTCTTGGGGCACGCATTCCAACCGGAGACACAGATGCCGCACTCGTTCCTGGTTCGTCGTCGGGCGTTGGGCGTGCTGGCGGTGGCAGCCATGCCAGCCTTTGCCCAATCTGGGCCTGCGTTTCGGCCCAACCGCCCGGTGCGTCTGATATCCCCCCTGCTGGCTGGCGGCGCCACCGATGCCATCGTGCGCCCCATTGCCTTGCGCCTGGCGGAGGTGTGGGGTCAAAACGTGATTGTGGACAACAAGCCCGGTGGCGGTACCGTGATCGGCACGCAAGCCATCGTGCAGGCGCCTCCCGATGGGCACACCTTTGGGGTGGCAATCAGCGCACTCACCGTGAACCCCAGTCTGCGCAAGGATCTGCCCTACGACACCTTGAAGGACATCAGTTACCTGACCCAGATCGGCAATGTGTCCGGCGCGCTGGTGGCGCATCCAGGCTTTGAACCCAATACAGTCGAGGCCCTGATCGCGGCCGCCAAGGCTGCCCCAGGGGCCATCTCCTATGCATCGCTGGGCGTGGGCACTGCGGCCCACATCACCGCCGAGCTGATGAAGACGCGTCGTGGTCTCAACATGGTGCATGTTCCGTTCTCCGGAAGCAGCGCCGCTTATCGCGAATTGCTGCCGGGGCGCATCCCGATCGGATTTGTGGTGCTGGAGTCGGCCTTGCCGCACCTCAAGGCCGGCAAGCTCAAGCTGCTTGCGCTCACCGACGATCAAAGAAACAAGCTCTATCCGCAGTGGCCGACCCTGGCCGAAACCGTACCCGGCTTGGGCTACGACAGCGTGTTTGGGTTCATTGGCCCGCGGGGCATGGATCCCGCGCTGGTTCAGGCCTTGAACACCGACATCGTGCGAGTGCTTCGAGAGCCCACAGTCAAGGCGCATCTGGAACAACAGTCGATGGACGTCGTGGCTTCCAGCCCTGCCGCGTTCCGCGCGGTTGTGGAGCGTGACATCGAGCACTGGCGCAAGGCCGTGGTGGAGTCGGGTGCAAGCATCAACAGCTGATCCGTCGGTGGCGCGCACCCTGTTTGAAAAGATCTGGCAGCGCCATGTCGTCGAGGACCTGGGCGAGGGCTTCGCGTTGTTGCACGTCGATCGCCACATCCTGCCCGATTTCAACGGCAGCGCATTTCGGCGCTTGTCGGATCGTGGGCTGGCGCCTCGACACCCTGAACTGAGCTTCGCGACGGCCGATCATTCGGTCAGTACCGATCCGCGTGGCGACGATCCCCTTCAGTTGCGCAATCCCCATGTGATCGCGTTGCGGGAAGACACCCGGCGATTCGGCGTCACGCATTTCGAGATCGGAGAACCGGGGCATGGGATCGTGCATGTGGTGGCGCCGGAGCTGGGCCTTGTGCTGCCCGGCCTGACGGTGGCCATCGGCGACAGCCACACGTGTACTCACGGCGCGCTCGGAGCCTTGGCCTGGGGCGTCGGGCAAGGCGAACTGCTGCACATTCTGGCAACCCAGACCTGTGTACAGCGCCGTCCCCGGACCATGCGTGTCCGCCTGGATGGACGATTGCCGGAGGGCCTGGGCGGCAAGGACATCATCCTGCATCTCATCGGCCATCTGGGTGCGGCTGCGGGCAATGGCTTTGCCGTTGAATATTGCGGTGCCGCGGTTTCGGCGCTGCCGATGGAAGGGCGCTTTTCCTTGTGCAACATGTCCGTGGAGTGGGGTGCTCGCTACGGCATCGTTGCACCCGATGACACCGCGTTCGAATACCTGGCCGGCAGGCGCTATGCACCGAAAGGCCAGGCCTGGGATTCGGCGCTGGCCGACTGGCGGACGCTGAGCAGCGATGTGGCGGCAGTGTTCGATCGTGAAGTGGCGCTGGATGTGAGTGCCCTGGCTCCGCAGGTCACGTGGGGCAATGCGCTGGACATGGTGCTGCCTGTGGATGGGCATGTGCCGGACCCCGCTCGGGAACCGGATCCGGACCGGCGAACCCAGATGCAGGCGTCGCTCACCTACATGGGCTTGGTGCCTGGACAGGCCATGACCGGCTTGCCGATTCAGCGCGTCTTCATCGGATCGTGCACCAACAGTCGACTGTCCGACTTGCGGGCCGCCGCTTCCGTGGTCCGCGGACGCCACGTGGCGCCCGGTGTGCAGGCCTGGGTTGTTCCGGGATCGGAGCAGGTGCGCCGCGACGCCGAAGCTGAGGGCCTGCATCGTGTGTTCGGTGATGCCGGCTTTGATTGGCGACGTCCAGGCTGCTCGATGTGTTTGGGCGCCAACGGTGACCTGATTGGGCCGGGCGAGCGAGCCCTGTCGACGGCGAACAGAAATTTTGCCGGCCGGCAGGGACCAGGCAGTCGAACGCACATCACCGGGCCCGTGGTGGCTGCGCTGTCGGCGTGCATCGGCCACATTGCGGATCCGAGGCGGCATTCGACCATCGGGCCACATTCATGACGCCGCTCATCGAACTGACGGGCCCGGCAGCGGCGCTGCATCGGCCGGATATCAACACGGACATCATCGCGCCACTTGTGCGCGGCAAGGATGGGCAACAGCCCGTGGGCCTGCGAAGCCAAAATGAGCTGGCCGCCCGGTTGTTCGGGCCCTGGCGGTATCTCAGTGATGGCCGCGAGGATCCGACCTTTGTGCTCAATCGCCAACCCTTCAGAAACGCGAAGTTCTTGATTGCCGGGCCCAATTTCGCCTGTGGCAGCTCACGCGAGACGGCCGCCACCATGCTGGATGCATTTGGCATCCGGTGTGTCATTGCGCCCAGCTTTGGGCAGATCTTTCAGGACAATTGCTTTCGCAACGGGATGTTGCCGCTGGAGCTGGCGCCGCCTGTTGTGGCGCACCTCGCCGCCATTGCCGAGCAGGGTGGGCATTTCATACTCGATCTGCGCGAAACCGCACTGCGGGCATCCGATGGCGTCGAAATCCGATTCGACATTCCTCTTTTTCGTCGGCAACTGTTGCTGTCGGGTCGAGACGAGGTGGCTGCCACCCTGGACAAACAGGAAGCCATTGATGCCTATCGGAGCCGCGTCCTGGCGGCCCGGCCATGGGAGCTGAAACCTGGCGCGCATTGAGCCAAGCGCTGGATCACGCGCAGTGGCGCTAAGGTGCAGTTGCGCATCACGCTGCAGCTGGCAGCCCAAACCGCATGAATCGATTGAATTGCGATTCGGCGTATATTCGTCACTGCTGATTCGAAAACAAGGCGCGACAACATGGGCATGGACAAGGCAGCGGTGCGCGCAAGCGTCGGCAATCCCGCGATCGAATCCGACCAGGTGTTTGAACTGGCAGCAGAGGTCTTTCGTGTGATGTCGGCGCCGATGCGCCTGAAAATCATCAGCAGTTTGTGCAACGGCGAGAAGAACGTCGGCGAATTGCTGGGCGAGATCAAGACCACGCAGCCGAACATGTCGCAGCATCTGAACACGCTGTATCAGGCGGGGGTGCTGGGCAAGCGGCGCGATGGTGTGCAGATCTACTACCGGATCATCAACGACCGGGTGGTGACGCTTTGCCGGGCCGTCTGCACACAGATCGCCATCGAAACCGACGCGGCACGGTAGATTGGCCGTCGCCGCGTGCAAGCTTCGCGGCTAGCGTGGATGGTTGACACGCAACTCAATGCCCCGCGGCGCGGGTTTACCCGCGCACACCTCAGGCGGATGAGCCACTAATATATAAGTGATCGCAGATGAATTGGCCGGAAATGCCATCGGTTCAGTCCCGGGAAAGCCAATCGCTGCGATGATTCATCGTGTGGTCTCGCGCTGAGGCCATGAATCACAGGAGTTGATATGCGAACAAGTCGTTTCTTGCTGGGCCTTGTGATGGCCAGCGCGGCAGGCCTGGCCATGGCCCAGGACGCGCTTCAAGTGCGCAGTTGGGCTGCGTCGTGTGCCAACTGCCATGGCACCAATGGGATGGCCCAGCCAGGCATGGAGCCATTGGCGGGGCTGCGCAAGGAGGACATCGCCTCCAAGATGCTCGACTTCAAGAATGGCCGAAAGCCAGCGACGGTGATGCACCAGTTGGCCAAAGGCTACTCGGATGAGCAGATTCAGGCCATTGCGGCGTATTTCGCTGCTCAAAAGAAGTAGGAAAGGAAGCCTTCCATGAAACGTCGTCAGATGCTGAAAGCGGCGGGGTGGGTCTCCGCAATGGGCGGGTCCGCCCTCCTGGGCGCCTGCGCCACCGGTGGCGGTGCCGGCCGCGGGCCGCGCGTGGTGGTCGTGGGCGGGGGCTTTGG
The DNA here is from genome assembly GCA_964400915.1 of uncultured Burkholderiaceae bacterium. Taxonomy (GTDB): domain Bacteria; phylum Pseudomonadota; class Gammaproteobacteria; order Burkholderiales; family Burkholderiaceae_C; genus CAYNWR01. The sequence continues at coordinate 8,022 of CAYNWR010000009.1, read as the reverse complement.
CGGGGCCACGGCTTCCAAATACCTGCGGATGTGGTCGGACAACACCCTGGACGTCACGCTGGTCGAGCCCAACGCCGCCTTCGTGTCGTGCCCCATTTCCAACCTCGTGTTGGGGGGAACCAAGACCATCGCCGACATCACGACGCCCTACGACAACCTGACACGGCGTCACGGTGTCAAGGTCGTGCGCGATTCGGTTGCATCGATCGATGTGGACAAGCGTGTGGTGAAACTGGCCGGTGGCAGCGACCTTGCCTACGACCGTGTGATCGTCTCGCCAGGCATCGATTTCATGTGGGAATCGTTGCCGGGGATGGCCAGGCCCGGGGCTCAGGAACGCGTCCTGCATGCCTGGAAGGCTGGTCCGCAAACCCTGGCCTTGCGGCGACAGCTCGAAGCCATGCCCAATGGCGGGGTGTACGTGCTTGCCATTCCGCTGGCGCCTTACCGTTGCCCGCCTGGGCCTTACGAAAGGGCTTGTCAGGTTGCACACTATTTCAGCAAGGCCAAACCGCGCAGCAAGGTGCTGATCGTCGACGCCAACGACGATGTGACCTCCAAAGGGCCGCTGTTCAAGAAGGCGTGGGCCGACCGCTACAAGGGCATTGTTGAATACCGGCCCAAGCACAACCTGACGGATGTCGATGCCGCGAACATGACCTTGAAATTCGACTTCAACGACGACGTCAAGGGCGCGGTGCTCAACGTCGTGCCAGCCATGCGCGCAGGCGACATCGCCGTGCGCACCGGCCTGGCCACCGCCAACCGGCGCTGGTGCGAGGTGGATTGGCTCACCTTCGAGGCCAAGGCAGCGAAAAATGTGCATGTGATCGGCGACGCCATCCAGATTGCGCCGGCCATGCCCAAATCCGGACACATGGCCAACCAGCACGCCAAGACCTGTGCTGCCGCCGTGGTGGCCTTGCTCACCGGCAAGGAAGTCAACCCGCTGCCGATCTACAACAACACCTGCTACAGCTTCGTCAGCGACGAGGACGTGGTTCACGTGGCCAGTGTTCATCGTTACGACGCAGCTCAAAAGACCATGCTCGCGGTCCCGGGTTCGGGCGGCGTTTCCACTGCTGCCAACGAACTCGAAGGGCGCTACGCCATGGCCTGGGCTCGCAACATCTGGGCAGACGCCTTGGCTTGAGCGGGTGGAGGATGTTGCGATGAGACGCCTGATGGGCAAGGCGATGGCGCTGCTCGCTGCGGCGGCCTTCACACTGCCGGCTCTCGCCCAGCCGGCTGATGAAGCGCGTGCGCGCAAGATCGTCGGCGGGGTCTGTTTTGTCTGCCATGGCGCAGATGGGGAGTCGTCCAGCGAACAGTTTCCGCGCTTGGCGGGCCAGCATTGGGAATACACCGCCAAGCAGTTGGACAATTTCAAGACCGGCAAGCGCAAGAGCACGGCCATGGCCAACATGGTCGAACCCCTCAAACCGGACGAGATGGAAGCCATCGGGCGCTACTTCGAGAAGAAGTCCCTGCCGGCAGAGCCGCCCAAGGATCCCCAGCTTGCTGCCGTGGGCCGGTACCTGTACCACAACGGCAATCGGTTCTCGGGTGTGGCCGCCTGTGCCGGTTGCCACGGTGCGCAGGCCCTGGGCACCTCGGCGCTTCCACGCCTGGCCGGGCAGTTTGCCAGCTACACCGAAACCCAGCTGAAGCTCTTCAACAAGCGTGAACGCACCAACGACAACGCCATCATGCATTCGATCGCTGAAAAGATGACGGCCTTTGAAATGGCGGCGGTCGCTGAATACCTGAGTGGCAAATAGCCATGGCTGTTCGGGCGGCCACAAGCATGTGGGCATTGCACCGTCTGTTTGGGTGGGCCTTGCTGGTGGCCTTGAGCCTGTTTGCCGTGGCGCCGCTCGCTGCGCAGGAGCGCTGGGTGCCGCCGGCCGCGCGCAAGGTCAGCGACAAGATCTGGTTTGTTGAAGGCCTGTCCGCGGCCGGATCGCCGGCAAACCGCAACTTCATCTCCAACGCAGGCTTCATCCTCACACGCGATGGCGTGGTCGTGGTCGATGCCTTGGGTTCGCCCGCCCTGGCGCGCGACCTGTTGGCCGAGATCGCCAAGCTGACGGCGTTGCCGGTGACCCATGTCATCGTGACGCACTACCACGCCGATCACATTTACGGCCTGCAGGTGTTCAAGGCGGCAGGTGCCAAGATCATTGCGCACCGGGCCGCGCGCGAATACCTTCAGGCCGACACCGCGCGACAGCGGCTGGAGGCTTCGCGCCAGGAGCTGGCACCTTGGGTCGACGACCAGACCCATCTCGTACCGGCTGACGAATGGATCGATGGCGAGCACGTGCTGGCGCCCGGTGGCGAGCGCATTGTGGTGCGTCCGGTCGGGCCGGCCCACACCGCCGAAGACCTGGTGGTCCATGTGCCATCGCAGCGCGCCCTGTTTGCCGGTGATCTGGTGTTTCGGGGCCGCATCCCCTTTGTGGGGCAGGCCGACAGCCGGCGGTGGGTCGAGGCCCTGGACACCATGTTGGCGTTTGGTGCCGATGTCGTGATTCCCGGGCACGGGCCACTGTCGCGCGACGTGCGATCCGACATGATGATGACGCGCGACTACCTGCGTCATCTGCGTTCGGTCATGGGCGACGCCGCACGCCGCATGGATCCGTTCGATGAAGCCTACCAGCGGGCAGATTGGTCAGCGTTTGAGCACATGCCGCTTTTCAGGTTGGCCAACCGAATGAATGCCTACAACACCTACCTGCTGATGGAGCGAGAGGGGCTCTGATGCCGGATTCCAATCGTCGCCACATCCTGCTCGGCGCCGCCGCAGCCGTGCTGCTGGCACCAACAACCGACGGCTGGGCTGCTGAAGGCCGTGTTTCCCTCGCGCCGGCGCGGGACCTGCCCAACGAAGTGAACCAGGCGCAACGCGCGGGCCATCCCTTGATCGTGCTGGTGAGCCTGGAAGGCTGTCCATTCTGTCGGCAGGTGCGCGACGCGTTCCTCGGGCCGCTGCGGGATGACCGGGGATTTCAGGTGGTTCAGGTGGACTTGCGCCGGCGCACGCCGGTGCGCGACTTTCAGGGGGACGTCACAACCCACGATGCCTTGACCAACGTGTGGAAGATTTCCGTCGCACCCACAGTCCTGTTCTTGGGGTCGAAAGGGCGTGAGCTGGCTGGGCGCCTGGTCGGCGCCTATCTGCCGGACTTCTACGGGGCGTACCTGGAAGAGCGTATCGACACCGCGCGAAAGGCCATCGACAAATGACGACGAACGCCAACCCGGAGGCCATGCCGCCAGTGTCCGGGCGTGCTGCGTGCTCGCGCCTGCTTGCCTTGGCGATTGCGATGGCATTTGCGCCGGCTGCGGCGCAAGCGCAAGCGCAAACGAAAACGCAATCGGCGCCAGACATTTTTCGAGGCGCCGATTTCAAACTGGGTGAATCCCTGATTCGCGAGCACCAATGTGTGCAGTGCCACCAGCGCAAGGTGGGGGGTGATGGCAGCGGCATCTACCGTCCGATGGGGCGAATATCGACACCCGGTTATCTACGCGGCATGGTCGAGCAATGCAACACCGAGCTCAACCTCGGCCTGTTCCCCGAAGAGGTGACCGCCGTGGCCGCCGTGCTCAACCGCGACCACTATCGTTTCAAGTAGATTGGACCGAGGGCCTTCAACGGGGCATTCGCTGCCCAGGCCTTCCCGCTGCAGCTGATTCGGGATTCCTCGGGTATCGGCGCTCTTGCAATCTATATATTCGTACTTAATAATATGTGCAATTAAAGAATCGAGACACTCCGACATGGTGACGCTTCCCAACCAATCCGCGCCCGGGGCTGGACGTCTGCGCAAGGCGCCCGAAAACTTCATTGACCGCGCTGGCGTCACAACGGTGTTTGCCGAAGGGCGCCGAGGCCGGCGCGATTTCATCCGAAGCGCCTTTGCAGCGGCCGCAGCAGCGGGGGGCGCCGCGCAGGCCCAGGCGCAGGCCAATCCCGTGCCAGCGGCGGGGGGTGACCCGAATATTCTTGAACTGCCGGAGCATTCGAAAGGCCTGGGCCAGCCGGTTGTGACCGATGGTTATGGCAAGCCTTCCAAGTACGAAGCCAACGTGCAGCGCCGGCAAAGCCCTGGACTGACCCAGACCGCACAGTCATCGGTGTCCTTTGCACCCTTGCAATCGCTGTTTGGCATCGTGACGCCCAGCGGCCTGCATTTCGAGCGTCATCACCAAGGCTGGTGGGACATCGATCCTTCGCGCCACCGCTTCATGATCAATGGACTGGTGCGCACACCCATGGTCTTCACCATGGACGAGTTGATGCGACTGCCCAGTGTGTCGCGCTTTCATTTCATCGAGTGCGGTGCCAACACGGGCATGGAATGGGGCAACGTGGCCGTACCGACCTGTCAGTACACACACGGCATGCTGTCCTGCAGCGAGTTCACGGGGGTTCCGCTCATTCACCTGCTTGATCGAGCCGGTGTCGACCTCAAGAAGGGGCGCTTCGTCCTGGCCGAGGGCGCGGACGGGTCGTCCATGACCCGGACCATCCCGATGAGCCTGATCACCTCGGGCGAGGTGCTGGTGGCCTATGGCCAAAACGGCGAGATGCTGCGTCCCGAAAACGGCTATCCCCTGCGCCTGGTGGTCCCGGGTGTGCAAGGGGTGAGTTGGGTGAAGTACCTGCGGCGCGTCGAGGTGGGCGATCAACCCTACGCCACCAAGGACGAGGTGATTCACTATGTCGACCTGATGCCCGACGGTCGCCATCGCCAGTACACCAGCATCCAGGAGGTCAAGAGTGTGGTCACCACCCCGTCGGGCGGGCAGGTGTTGCTCGATCAGGGCTTCTACAACATCAGTGGCTTGGCCTGGTCGGGCCGTGGCAAGGTGCGACGGGTGGACGTGTCGGTTGACGGTGGCCGCAACTGGCGGGCGGCACGGCTGGAAGGCCCCGTCATGAGCAAGTGCCTCACGCGCTTCAACCTCGATTGGGTCTGGAATGGGCAGCCGGCCATCATCCAAAGCCGCGCCACGGATGAGGCCGGGCACATCCAGGCCAGCTACACGCAACTGCGTGCGGTTCGTGGATCGCGTTCGATCTATCACAACAACGCGATCCAGTCCTGGCTCGTGCAAGGCAATGGCGAGGTCAAGAATGTCCAGGTCTCGTAGCCTGGTGGTCTGGGCGCTGGGCTTCGGCCTGCTCGGCGCCGCATGGGCGCAGGCCCCGCAAAAATATCCCGGCATCGGGCGAGCGGCCACCGCACAGGAGGTCGCGGCCTGGGACATCGATGTGCGACCCGATTTCAAGGGCTTGCCAGCGGGCTCGGGCAGCGTCGCCAAGGGGCAGGATGTGTGGGAGGCCAAATGCGCCTCGTGTCACGGGATCTTTGGCGAATCCAACGAGGTGTTTTCGCCCTTGGTGGGCGGAACCTCGGCCGACGACGTGAAGTCGGGCCGCGTCGCACGCCTGACCGACGCTTCCTACCCGGGGCGGACCACGCTGATGAAGGTCTCCAGCGTCTCGACCCTGTGGGATTACATCAACCGCGCCATGCCGTGGAATCAGCCCAAGTCGCTGACGACCGAAGAGGTCTATGCCGTCACCGCCTTCCTGCTCAACCTCGGTGGCGTGGTTCCCGACGACTTCACGCTGTCCGATCGCAACATTGCATCGGTGCAGGGCCGGCTGCCCAATCGGGCCGGCAAGACCACGGCCCATGCCATGTGGCCCACCCGAGAGCTGGGAGGCTCGGCCAAGCCCGACGTGCAGGGGTCCGCGTGCATGTCGGGTTGCGCCGTCGAGCCCAGGGTGGCGTCGATCCTGCCCGACTTTGCCCGCAACGCACACGGCAACCTGGCCCTGCAGAACCGGCCTGTCGGTCCGCAGCGTGGCGCCGACACCACCCGTGCGGAATCTCAGGTGGTCATTGCCCAGGCCCCTGCAACGGGAGGCGGCTCATCCGCACAGCAGGCGCCAGCGACGCAACCCAAGGCGGTGCCGCCGGCAGGGCCATCGGCAGGCCAGGAGGGCGGGGCCGCGGCCATCGCGCTCACCCAAAAGCACGCATGCACGGCCTGCCACGCGCCCGACCGCAAGCTGGTCGGGCCCAGCTGGGCCGAGATCGCAAAGAAACACGCTGGCAAGGGTGACCACATCGCCGGCAAAATACGCTCTGGCGGAAGCGGCGTCTGGGGAGCGATCCCCATGCCGCCCCAAACACTCAACGAAGCCGATGCCCGCTTGATTGCCAATTGGTTGGCGAGTGGAGCGGCACGCTGAAAAGCCGGTGTCAGGATAAGCCCCAGGGCCCTGGCGCTCGCAAGTCCCTAGTATCGACGTTCAACATCTCGCAGGAGAGTTTCATGATCAATCGCCGCGACACCCTCAAACAAAGCGCCACCGTCGCTGGGTTGCTGGCCGCCACGGGGCTGTTTCCCCAATACGCCTGGGCCTTCAACAAGTCCGCCTTCGACGCCAAGACCGTGGCCGAGGCCACCAAAGCCTTCGGCGGTGGTGCCCCTGTGGAAAGCAAGGACGTCACCATCACCGGCCCGGACATTGCTGAAAACGGTGCCGTCGTCCCCATGGGTGTCTCCACCACCCTGGCGGGCGCCAAGCATTTGCTGCTGATGGTCGAGAAGAACCCGAGCGCGCTGGTGGCGATGTTCAACGTCAGCGACACGGTTGACGCCAACTTTTCGACGCGCGCCAAGATGGGGCAATCGTCAGATGTCTATGCGGTGGCTGTCATGAACGACGGCAAGGCCTTCTTCGCCAAGAAGGAGATCAAGGTCACCTTGGGCGGCTGTGGCGGCTGATTGATGGTCTTTTTGGCTTGTAGCGAGCGCCAAGTCTCGATACATAGCTATATATTTTGTAGCATATCAGGAGAATGAACATGGCAGATCCAATGCGCATTCGAGCCCAGGCCGCCGGTGGCAATGTCACGGTGCGGGTGCTCATGAGTCACGAGATGGAAACCGGGCAACGCAAGGATGCACAGGGGCGCACGGTGCCGGCCTGGCACATCACCGACGTGACGGCCACCCACAACGGCAAGGCGGTGTTTTCGGCCGAATGGGGCCCTGCCGTGGCCAAGAACCCGTTCCTGCAATTCAACATCAAGGGCGGCAAGGCAGGCGACAAGGTGGCGGTGACCTGGAAGGACAACAAGGGCGACACACGCACCGACGAGGCCACCGTCTCCTGATTTGACGGCGCCGGGGGCGCCACTTGGGGCCTTTGCGCCCCGCGCCCCGATTCAATACCCCACCAGAAGGGAACCCATGAGGACGACAAGCAAAGTGGCCCTGGCGGCCGGGCTTCTGTCAGCAGGCCTTGCCTGGGCCCAAGCGCCGGGTAAAACCGCGACGCAGGCCATTGAGGAATACCGTGCCCTGCTGGCCGATGGCAACCCGGCGGAGCTTTTCGAGGCCAAGGGCGAGGACCTTTGGACCAAGAAGCGAGGCCCCAGAAACGCGTCGCTTGAGCAGTGCGACCTGGGCAAGGGGCCGGGTGTGATCAAAGGGGCCTTCGTGGAACTGCCGCGCTATTTCGCCGACGTGCGCAAGGTGCAGGACCTCGAAACGCGCATCGTCCACTGCATGGCGAGCCTGCAGGGCTTTGATGCGGCCGAAATTTCGCGCACGCCTTTCGGGCGCGGCGAAATGGCCAATGTCACGGCCATCGCCACCTGGGTGGCCGCGCAGTCCAAGGGCATGCGCTTCAACGTCCCGCAGGGCAGCAGCGAAGAGCGCACGGCCTACGAGATCGGCAAGCGCCTGTTCTTCATGCGCGGAGGAACGCACGACTTCAGTTGTGCGTCCTGCCATGGCGAGGAGGGCAAGCGCATCCGTTTGCAGGATCTGCCCATGCTGACCAAGAACCCGGGCGACGGTGTGGGCTTTGCCGCATGGCCGGCCTATCGGGTGTCCAACGGCCAGATGTGGAGCATGCAGTTGCGCCTGAACGATTGCTACCGACAGCAACGCTTCCCGGAACCGGCCTTTGGCAGTGACGCGCTG
>CAYNWR010000008.1:0-18494 GCA_964400915.1 uncultured Burkholderiaceae bacterium | reverse complement strand
ACTGAGCTAAATCGGCACGATCGTTATTGTAAACACCGACTGTCGAAGCACCAAAGTGGTTACTTTGGCTACCGTTCAACTGCCGCAATCCCCTGTGTCCCGGCCTACTTTACCCGGCGCAGGCTTGGGCGAGAGGGCGAGCCTGGCGAGCGAGGTGGGTCTGTTGGTGGCTCGTCGGCACGCCCTGTCGAAGCAGGCTCGGACGCAATGGACACAATGGACCGGGTATCTCGCGAATCTTTACCAGACGCGAGTCGCAATGGTTCAGCGGCATTGGAACTGGTACTCGCATTTTTTGAGATCGACGCGGCCCCTGTAGGCGCTGCTGGTCCCGTGACTTTGTCCGGACCGGTTGTTGAAGGTGCCGGAAAAGCCATGCCTTGCCCATTTTCACGGGCGTAAATGGCGATCACATGATCGACCGGCACACAGATTTCGCGAGCAACGCCGGCAAATCTCGCCTTGAACTCGATGAACTCATTGCCCAATTTCAATGCGCTCGTCGCATCAAAACTGATGTTCAAGACAATTTCACCATTCTTGACGTATTCGCGGGGTACATGGACCGAGTCATCGACCGAAACGGCGACATAGGGCGTAAGCCCATTGTCTGTGCACCATTCGTAGAGCGCACGAATCAAGTACGGTCGAGTCGACGGCGAGTCCCCAGCATTCATGGTGTCAGTCGTGCGACGCTCTACATCGATCGCTTATTTGCGCATCACCTTCTCGGACGGTGTCAGCGCTTCGATATACGCTGTCCGGGAAAAGATCCGCTCTGCATATTTCAACAAAGGGGCAGCATTCTTGCTCAACTCGATGCCGTAAAAGTCCAGCCGCCACAACAATGGCGCAATGGCAACGTCAAGCATCGAGAAATTGTCGCCCAGCATGAACTTGTTTTTCAGGAAGACCGGCGCCAATTGAGTCAAGCGCTCCCGAATATGCATGCGTGCCTTCTCAAGCGATTTCTCGTTTCCCTTGGCAGCGCGTGACTCAAGCGTCGACACATGCACAAAGAGTTCTTTCTCGAAATTGAGGAGAAACAGACGCACGCGCGCACGGTCCACCGGATCGCCTGGCATTAATTGCGGATGCGGGAATCGCTCGTCGATGTACTCGTTGATGATGTTCGATTCATAAAGAATCAGGTCGCGCTCCACAAGAATGGGAACCTGCCCATACGGGTTCATCACCGCGATGTCTTCTGGTTTGTTGTAGAGATCGACATCCCGAATTTCGAAGTCCATTCCTTTTTCGAACAGAACAAAGCGGCATCGATGCGAAAAAGGGCACGTCGTACCCGAGTACAAAACCATCATTCACGAACTCCTGAATCATGCCTGCGCTCTTGGGCAGGCATTTCAACTTGTTGACGACCGACGCTCACTATGGTCGGCCCAAAACACCAGCTGGTACTGAAATTGGGGCATTGAACGGCACAGACGGCCGCCGGGGGCTCAAGGCTGGCGCGTCATCAACACAGCCACATATCTCCGCACCAGGCTGTCGCGCCGCTGCGGACACTATCCTCTGCGTCCTCTATTTCACGTCTTTCCAATATGCGGCGTTCAGTCTCCACGCAAAGAAAGTGAAAACCAACAAAAACAGCAGCACACCAACTCCAATCCGCACCCGAACGCCTTGTGCAGGTTCAGCCATCCATTGCATGAACCCAACCAAGTCTGCAACGGCTTCGTCATATTGCGTCGGGCTCATCTTGCCCGGTGATACTTGCTCCCACCCCTTCAAAACCTGGATCTTCTGGCCATGCTCCATCCGCTCTTCAAAAACGGGGCGTCGATCACCTTGGAGTTCCCACAAGACATGCGGCATGCCGACACTGGGAAACGCCAAGTTGTTCCACCCTGTTTCCTTGCTGGCGTCACGGTAGTAGGTACGCAAGTAGGTATAGAGATAGTCGGCACCGGTTCCGCCATGACCAGCGCGCGACCGCGCGACGAGTGTCAAATCTGGTGGATTTGCACCAAACCACTCCTTGGCCTGCCGAGGGTCAATTGCAGCCTTCATCGTCTCGCCAACCTTGTCGGTTGCGAACATCAAGTTGTCCTTGATCTGCTGCTCGCTCAACCCAATATCCGCCAACCGGTTGTATCTCATGAAGGCAGCCGCGTGGCAATTGAGGCAATAGTTAACGAACAGCTTGGCACCGTTCTGCAGCGCGCCGAGATCCTGAAGCTTGTTGGGAGCATGATCCCACACCACCCCACCACCCGCGGCGTTGACCGACGGTGCGGCGATCATTGAACCGGCAAGCACAACACAGGATACGACGGAACGCACCAGAAGGCTTAGGTCAAAAAGGTTTCGCATGTCGCAGGTCTACCTAGTTAATGCGCTGCAAATGTCACACGCGCGGGAACGGCTTTTGGTTCACCCAAACGGCTCCACCACGGCATCAACAGGAAGAAGCCGAAATAGACCAAGGTGCAGAACTGACCCAGACGCTCGGAAAATGAACCAGAAGGCGCTGCCGGTTGGGTTCCTTGATATCCCAGAATCAGGAAGGCGACAACAAACAACACGTAAAGGTACTTGTGCCATTCCGGCCGGTAGCGGATCGATTTGACCGGACTTGCATCCAGCCAAGGCAGAAAAAACAGGATGACAACCGCTCCGCCCATCAAGACAACACCCCAGAACTTGGCGTCAAACGACTTGAGCAAGACGATCAGGACCACAGCCCCAACGACCAGTGCTCCCTTGACCAGACCCGCCATTCGCCCTTTCACCAACAGCACTAGCGCACCCAGCGCGGCAAGCAAACACAGCAGATTAACCATCTGGTCCGTGGTCGCCCGCAGCATGGTGTAGTACGGCGTGAAATACCAGACCGGTGCAATGTGCGCGGGTGTCTTCAGCGGGTCGGCAGGAATGAAGTTGTTGTACTCCAAGAAATAGCCACCAAACTCCGGGGCAAAAAAGACAATCGCAGAAAACGCCATCAAAAACACGCCGACACCCAGGATGTCGTGCACCGTGTAGTAGGGATGGAAGGGAATGCCATCCAGCGGGATGCCGTTGGCGCCCTTCGTGGCCTTGATTTCGACACCATCGGGATTGTTGGACCCGACCTCATGCAAGGCAATGATGTGCGCGGCAACAAGCCCGAGCAAGACCAGTGGAACCGCGATGACGTGAAAACTGAAAAAGCGATTGAGCGTTGCATCGCTGACGACAAAGTCCCCACGAATCAACAGCGCCAGATCGGGCCCAATGAACGGAATCGCAGAAAACAAGTTCACGATCACCTGGGCACCCCAATAGGACATTTGCCCCCACGGCAACAGATATCCCATGAAAGCCTCAGCCATCAAGCAAAGAAATATGGCGCAACCGAAAATCCAGACCAATTCACGGGGCTTGCGATAGGAACCGTAGAGCAAGCCGCGAAACATGTGGAGATACACAACCACGAAAAATGCCGATGCGCCTGTCGAGTGCATGTATCGAACAAGCCACCCCCATGGCACGTCACGCATGATGTATTCGACCGACGCAAATGCCGTAGCAGCATCGGGCTTGTAGTGCATCACGAGGAATATCCCGGTGACGATTTGAATCACCAGCACCAACATCGCGAGAGAGCCGAAGAAGTACCAGAAGTTGAAGTTCTTGGGCGCGTAGTACTCCGACAGGTGCTCTTTGTAGAGTTTGGTTGCCGGGAACCGGTTGTCTACCCAGTTCATCAGTTTCTCGCCAGCCGAAGCATTGGGCGAGATTTCTTTGAATTCAGCCATTCTTGTTCCTCGATCCGAACTGCCGTGCGCAGCAAGGCACCGCAGTGTGATGTTCAGGCCTTCTTGTCTTCGCCAATCAACAACTTGGCATCCGACAAATACATGTGCGGCGGGACTTCAAGGTTGTCCGGGGCCGGCTTGTTTTTGAAGACGCGGCCAGCCATGTCGAATGTCGATCCGTGACATGGGCACAAGAAGCCGCCCGACCAATCGTCAGGTAGGGACGGTTGGGGCCCCACCTGAAACTTGTCCGAAGGCGAACATCCAAGGTGTGAGCAGATGCCAACGCCAACGAAAACCTCCGGCTTGATGGAGCGGTGGGGGTTCTTGGCATAGTCCGGGGTCGGATAGGCCTTGCGATCCGAGTTGGGGTCTGCCAGTTGCGCCTCAAGCTTTTTCAAGGATTCCAACTGCTCGGGCGTTCGACGCATGATCCACACTGGCTTGCCGCGCCATTCGACCGTCAATTTTTCACCCGGCCGCAATGCGGAAATATCGACCTCGACTGCAGCACCTGCGGCCTTGGCCTTTTCAGACGGCTGGAACGTACTGACAAATGGAACCGCAACCGCAGCACCGCCAACGGCACCCGCGCATCCTGTCGCGATGATCCACGTCCTCTTGCTAGAGTCGAGCGGCGTGTCACTCATGAATAACCTCGAAACACTTGAACGGAAGCCCCGTTGCCATGCAGTCACGCATGGCGCATTGTTGTGGCGAACCCAATGGGCGCGTGCTCACCAAATTGTATCCGAGCGCATAGGGTCAAACGGCGAAGGCTCAGCGCAATCTGGATTGACAGCTGCAAAGTCTGCCCGTAAGGTCCATGGCTCAGTCCAATACAGGGAGGGATCGAATGGGCATGATGCAGGAATTCAAGGAATTTGCCGTCAAGGGCAATGTCATCGACTTGGCGGTTGGCGTGATCATCGGCGGCGCGTTCGGAAAGATTGTCGATTCCCTGGTTGGCGACCTGGTCATGCCGGTTGTAGGAAAAATCTTTGGTGGGCTTGACTTTAGCAACCACTTCATCCCGTTGGCTGGGCAGACGGCCACCACGTTGGCGGAAGCCAAGAAGGCCGGCGCCGTGATTGCCTATGGCAACTTCATCACCATTGCCGTGAACTTCGCGATCCTTGCTTTCATCATTTTTCTGATGGTCAAGCAGATCAATCGCCTGAAAAAGGCCGAGGAGGCCGCACCCGCGCCAGCCGCACCCGCTCCCACGCCCGAAGACATCGTCTTGCTGCGCGAAATCCGCGACAGCCTCAAAAAGTAATCTGCCCGGCCGCCAGCGCATGAGCGGCTGAAATGGCGCTGGTCATGCTGCGGTGGTCCGCGATCCCCCTTCCCGCAATGTCGTAGGCCGTCCCGTGATCTGGGCTTGAGCGGACAAAGGGCAAGCCCAGTGTTACGTTCACGCCATCTTCCAACCCCAGGTATTTGATGGGTATCAGGCCTTGATCGTGGTACATCGCGACCACAGCGTCGATCGAACGATCAGAACGGGCCTTCATAAACACAGTGTCTGGGGGCCAGGGACCGCTCGCCACTAGCCCCATGTCGCGCGCCCGGGCGATGGCTGGCTTGATGTGTTCAATTTCCTCGCGCCCAAAAAGACCTCCTTCGCCGGCATGAGGGTTGAGTCCGGCGACGGCCAGATGTGGACGCCTGCCCAGCCAGCGGCCAAGCGCGCGGTCAGCGATCACCAGGGTCGCCAGGATGTTGTCCGCACGGACGGCCTCAATGGCATCGCGCAGGGAAACATGAATGCTGCAAAGAACGGTTCGCAGGCTTGTGTTGGCCAACATCATGCGAACCGGGACCTGTTCAATCGGCTGACCCAGATACTGCGCCACCAGCGCCTGCAGCATTTCGGTGTGTCCGGGGAACGGCTCTCCTGCAGCGGCCAATCCCGTTTTGTGAATCGGCGCGGTGGCCAAAGCCTTGGCTTGACCCACCAAGCACAAACGCGCGGCTTCTCGCACACACGCTGCCGCAATGCGCCCCCCTGTCGCGCAAGCCTGCCCCCAATCGGGCAATGCCCTTTCAAGCCCAGGAGGAACGCAAACAGGAATGCTGCCCGCGGGCGCACTGACAGCCTCGTCCCAATCGGATGATTCAACAATCGGCATGGGGAGCGCGCCTGGACTGCGCGCCAAAAGACCGGCTTGCGCTCGTTGCAATGCATTGGGCAGGCCAACCACCACGCAGTTCGCCGCAGACACGTCGCCCCGACGAAAGCACTGAACAACGATTTCCGGGCCGATGCCCGCCGGGTCGCCCATGGAGACCGCCACACGCGATTCAGGCCGGATTGTCGACATCGATGAATTCATGTTCGAGACCAAAGGCTCTGGCGGCATGGGCAGCCATCGCGGGCGCGCCGAATCGTTCGGTCGCGTGATGTCCACAAGCGAAAAAGTTGACCCCGGCCTCGCGAGCAAGGTGGGCCTGAGGCTCGGAAATTTCGCCGGTGATGAACGCATCCGCACCCGCAGCGATGGCCGCTTCAAAATAGTTTTGCGCACCTCCGCTGCACCAGGCGATGGTCCGCATGGGCTTGTGGGTCCCTACGACAACCAGCGGCGACCGACCCAAGCGCTCTTGCAGGGTTCTGGTCAAGGTTTCGATTTGCACGCCACCAGAATCGCCCTGAGGCACACCGATAAATCCAAGATGCTGGTCACCAAATCGCCCCCGTTCTCTCAGCCCCAGCCGTTCGCCGAGCGTCGCGTTGTTTCCAAGGCTCGCGTGGGCATCCAGCGGCAAGTGGTACGCGAACAGATTGACATCCGCCGCCAAAAGGCGCCCCAGGCGCTGGCGCATCCAGCCCGTCACACAGGGCGATTGCCCACGCCAGAACAACCCGTGATGCACGAACAAAGCGTCCGCCTGGGCCTGTATTGCTGCCTCGATGAATGCCAGGCTCGCGGTGACCCCGGACACGATTTTTCTAACCTCGGGGCGACCCTGAACTTGCAAGCCGTTGGGCCCGTAATCCTGAAACCGCGCGGGTTCGAGTGCCTCGTCGAAAAATTGCAACAGCCGGTCGCGTTCCATGGTCAGCAAGTTGAGCACGGGTATCCGGTCCATGCCCGACAATACCTGTGTGAAGCGAATATGGATCATTTTCTCGCAGACTGTCACCATTGCCGTGGCGATCTGGTTCGTTGTCGCCACCTTGCAGCCCGAATGGCTTGGGCGCTCGAGCGGGTCGCCCGGGCGCATATCCGTCGTGGAGGCGCCGGCGGCGGCACCTTCTGGCCCGGCAGCGCTCGGCAGCCTCCACGCGGCCGTGCGCAAGGCTGCACCGGCCGTTGTAAGCATCACCACCACGAAGCTGCCTGAGCGCAATTCCCAGTCCAACGACCCTTGGTTTCGCTTCTTTTTCGGTGAACCAGAATCGCGGGCCCAGGCCGGCCTGGGCAGTGGCGTGATCCTGAGCCCGGAAGGCTTCATCGTCACCAACAACCACGTGATCGACGGTGCCGACGACATCGAAATAGCCCTGCCCGACGGGCGCCGTGCCCGTGCTCAGGTCATCGGCACCGATCCGGACACCGATCTCGCCATCTTGCGCGTCGATCTAGTCAAGTTGCCGGTTGCGGTCCTGGGCAACTCAGACCAACTGCAGGTTGGCGATCAAGTGCTGGCCATTGGCAACCCGTTTGGGGTGGGGCAAACCGTCACGAGCGGGATTGTCAGCGCCCTGGGCCGCAACCAATTGGGCATCAACACGTTTGAAAACTTCATCCAGACCGACGCAGCGATCAATCCAGGCAACTCAGGCGGGGCGCTTGTCGATGTCCAGGGCCATCTGATGGGTATCAATACTGCCATCTACTCGCGCTCTGGTGGCAGCATGGGTATCGGATTTGCCATCCCTGTTTCGACGGTGCGCTTCGTGCTGGAGTCCATCGTCCGGGACGGCCGCGTGACCCGAGGCTGGATCGGCATCGAACCCAATGAATTGACAGCGGAAATCGCCGAGTCGTTCGGCATCAAGATTCCGAATGGGTCCGCGATGGGCGGCGTCATCGTGACGGGGGTCCTGCAGAACGGACCTGCAGCTCAGGCTGGCGTCCGACCGGGCGACGTCATCACGCGGGTGGCGGGTCAGTCGGTGGTCAACGTGGCCGGGCTGCTTTCAAACGTGGCGGCCTTGCGTCCAGGCGAAACGGCCAAGCTTCAGATCGTCCGGCAGGGCGTTGTTCAGGAGTTGCCCATCACCCCTGGCGTTCGACCGCAAACACGGCGCCGCGAGCGTTGACCCGACGGGCCTCAGGACGACGGCTTGGCTTTGTTGTCTTCGGCGCTGCCGGTGCCGGTCTGGCTGGCAGGATCATCTGGCGCGCGCGAATAGCGAACAAAGATCCTGGCGCCCCAAATGCCGACCTCGTAGAGGATGCACATCGGCACGGCCAGTGCCAGTTGGGAGATCACATCCGGTGGCGTGACAACGGCGGCGATCACGAAAGCCACGACGATGAAGTACCCACGAAAGGATTTGAGTTTGTCAATGCCCACCAGGTCGAAGCGAACCAGCAGCATCACCACAATCGGAACCTGAAAAGCCATTCCGAAGGCAAGGTATAGGGAAAGGATCGACTCGACATAGGACGCGATGTCCGGTGTCGCAGCAACCGATGCCGGCGTAAACCCTTGAATGAACGCAAACATCTTGTCCAGCACAAAAAACTGGACAAAGGCGATCCCCACGTAAGCCAGCACACTTCCAAAAAAGATCAGGGGAAGTGCAAAACGCTTTTCGTGCTTGTACAGCCCCGGGGCGACAAACGCCCAGGCCTGGTACATCAGCCAAGGAAGGACCAACAGCACGGCGGCCATCATCAACACCTTCAATGGCACAAAAAAGGGCGAGAACACCCCAACGGCGATCAGCTTGGCATCGGGCGGCATGTGGGCCCGGATCGGCCGCGCAATGAGGTCGATCAGCCCGTCCGGCCCGGGCCAGATCGCCAACAGGACGATGCCAACGATGATCCCGTAAATGCTGTACAGCAGCCGGTCACGCAACTCAACCAGGTGCTCAACGAAGGGCTGCTCCGTGCCGGCAAGTTCGTCTTCTTTGGGGTTGGGTGAATCAGACATGAAACGTTGATATCACCCGTGGGCACGCCGGGTGCTGGGATGAGGGAAGGTCTGGTGGCCGGGGGTCAAAGCGGGCGATGCGGCCGAAAACGCGCCACGCGGGCGGCTCCCGACAATGCCCGCGTACGAACACCGGTACGAGCCTTGTACCACTGCGGCATGGCTCCTTGCTTGACGCGCCATTTCTTCTTGGGATGCCGGTACTGAGGATAACTGATGGGCTCAGCCAGAGGGGTGCTGGTTGCGTTGTCCAGTTTCGTGGCGTCGGACCAGTCGCGCTCGAAATCGGATGCGGCTGTCTGAACACTTTGTTCGACATCGCGAGCGGCATTCACCACCGAATCCTTCATCTTCTTGAGCTCGTCAAGCTCAATCGAACGATGAACTTCGGCCTTGACATCGGCCACATAACGTTGCGCCTTGCCCAATAGTGCACCCACCGTGCGGGCGGCGCGCGGAAGCTTGTCAGGTCCAATGACGATCAGCGCGACCACGCCGATCAACGCCATCTTGGAGATGCCGAGATCAATCATTCAGAACCTGGGCAGCAGCGGGCGCTTGTGGCATTCAAGATTTGGTCTTGGCCTCGACATCGATGGTTGCCTTGGCAGCCGGTGCCGCGTTGGCCACCTGTGCTGCTGCACCGGGCGCGCCCGGTGCAGCCTTGTCGTCCGCGGCACCTGCTGTGGCGTCTTTCATACCTTCCTTGAAGCCCTTGACCGCACCACCCAGGTCGGAGCCGAGGTTCTTGAGCTTCTTGGTGCCGAACACCATGATCACGATCAGCAGCACCACCAGCCAGTGCCAGATGGAAAACGAACCCATGTTGAATCTCCTAGCGAAACGGCTTCGATTCTATGACGCGCGCGGTTTTTGACTTTGACGCCGGCCCACGACCCTGTGGGGGCATCTCCCGCAGTTCATCAGCCCTTGAGCCACGGCCGCGGCCCGCCCATGACATGCATGTGCAGATGATGGACCTCTTGCCCGCCTTCCCGGCCGGTGTTGACCACCAGCCGAAAACCGCCATCAGGGTAAGGCTTGCAGCCTTCCTGCTGGGCCAGGCGTGGAGCCAGCATCATCATGCGCCCCATCAGTCGCTCGTGTTGATCTTCCAACTGGGCCATAGAAACGATGTGCTGTTTGGGCACCAGAAGGAAATGCACCGGCGCCCATGGATGGATGTCGTGAAAAGCCAGGAGCTCGTCGTCTTCGTAGACCTTGCGGCAGGGAATGACCCCGGCAACGATCTTGCAGAAAATGCAATTGGGGTCGGCGCTGAAAGAGGCTGAAGTCATGGTCGCAGCTTGTCACGCCGTCAGGGCGCCATTTCCTGTTGGCGGTCCATGCGCACCATCCCCTTGACAATTCGGTAGAGGAACCAAATTGAAATGATGCCCCAGGCCACCCAGCCGGGCGCGATGAGGAGCAACCACAGCGGCGCTGTGACGGTGTACAGCAAGGCAGCCCACAACAAGGTGCGGATGCGCCAGGAAAAATGCGACGCCAGCCAACTGCCCTGGGCGTCCGACCGCTTGACCAGGTCAATGATCAGTGCCACCAGTGCGACGGTCATGGACGCCTGAAACCCCGGCAGCACCGCGCCCAGCGCAACCACCAGGTGAAGCCCATAACTGACCCAACTGAAGGTGCGCAGCGATCGCATCTGCTCGGGATCCGGCCCGTTCGAGACATCAATGACATCAGTGCTCATCAAATCAAGCTCCTTTGTGCCATGCAGCGCATGACCCACGTCCACCAACCGGTATTGCCGTCACGACACCCCGCCTTCACGCCCCTGCGCCTTGCGCAAGGCCTTTTCTTCCAATCCACTCGTCCCTTCGCGCCGGGAAAGTTCGGCAACAACGTCTGCCGGTCGCAGGCCATAGTGGGCTAGCGCAACCAGGGAATGAAACCAAAGGTCGGCCATTTCACTCACCAGGGCGGCCCTTGGCCGGCCAGCGTCGACGTCTTTGGCGGCCATGACGACCTCGGTGGCCTCTTCGCCAATCTTCTTGAGGAAAGCGTCTGGGCCTTTTGCAAGCAGCCGTGCCACATAGCTTCGCTCGGGGTCACCGCCGCTCGCTGGCAGGCGCGACTCGATCACATCAGCCAGGCGTTCCAGGGCGTCACAGGGGTCGGGCTGTTCAGAAACGGACATATCGCACTAGGTATAGATGCTGCCAGGGTCTTTCAAGACCGGATCGACCGTTTGCCAGTCACCATCTCGCAAAACCCGAAAAAAGCAGCTGTGCCGACCTGTGTGACAGGCGATACCCGGCGAGTGCCCCAGTTGCGTCACCTGAAGCAGGATGACGTCCTCATCGCAATCCAGCCGGATTTCATGGACCTCCTGAACGTGACCAGATTCTTCCCCCTTGGCCCAAAGCCGCCCTCGAGAGCGGCTCCAGTAAACCGCCTGCTTCGACTCTGCGGTGCGTTGCAGCGCCTCGCGGTTCATCCAGGCGACCATCAGGATGTCGCCCGTGCCGCGCTCCTGCGCGATGGCTGGAATCAGGCCATCGGCGCCAAAACGCACTTGGTCCAGCCATGATTTCGAATCATTCATGGTGCTGATTCTCCCGCAGATGGACACCGAGCCGCCACCTGGGATCGCAACCAACCCGGGTTGGGCACCGACGGCTAGATGCGCATGGGAACACCGGCCGCTGCCATCGCTGCCTTGACCTGACCAACGGTGAACTCCCCATAATGAAAGATGCTGGCCGCCAACACCGCATCGGCCCCACCAATGCGGACGCCATCAACCAGATGGGCCAAAGCGCCAACACCACCCGACGCGACCACGGGCACCGGCACGGCATCGGCGACCGCACGGGTGAGTTCCAGATCGAAGCCGGACTTGGTTCCGTCGCGATCCATGCTGGTCAGAAGGATTTCGCCGGCGCCATAGACACTCATGCGCTGAGCCCATTCGACGGCGTCCAAGCCTGTGTTGCGGCGCCCGCCGTGGCTGAACACATCCCAGCCGGCCCCACGAGACTGTTCGTCGGCCCCGCTGCGGCGGCGGGCATCGATGGCCACAACAATGCATTGCGAACCGTACTTGTCCGCAGCAGCACGGATCACGTCGGGATTGGCGATGGCGGCCGAGTTGAAACTGGTCTTGTCCGCCCCGGCGTTGAGCAGGCGCCGTACGTCAGCCACTGTGCGCACGCCCCCTCCGATCGTCAGGGGAATGAAGACCTGGTCTGCGACCGCTTCGATGATGTGCAGGATCAGGTCCCGGTCGTCGCTGGTGGCCGTGATGTCCAGAAAAGTGAGTTCGTCGGCACCCTGCTCGTTGTACCGTGCAGCAATCTCGACGGGATCACCAGCGTCGCGCAGACCGACAAAATTGACACCCTTGACGACCCGTCCTCCGGTGACATCAAGGCAGGGAATGATTCGTTTGGCGAGCATGAAACTGGGTTGGCAAAGCGGCGAAACGCCCGAACGGTGTCCGTCCACGGACGGCAGCGGAGTTGGCGGCTTGGGTTTCTGACAGGCCTCACTCAGGCTGTGACAGCGTGTCGGCCCGCGCCTGGGCAGCCGTGAAATCAAGGTCGCCTGTGTAGATCGCCCGTCCACAGATGACGCCTGTGATGCCCTCATCCTCAACGGCACAGAGCTGTTCGATATCGGAAATACCGGCGAGCCCTCCCGAAGCGATCACCGGGATGCTGAGCGCCTGAGCCAGGCGCACCGTGGCGTCGACGTTGATCCCCGTGAGCATGCCGTCCCGACCGATGTCGGTGTAGATGATCGCCTCGACGCCAAGGTCTTCGAACTTGCGCGCCAGATCCACCACTTCGTGGCCCGTGAGCTTGCTCCAGCCGTCGGTGGCCACCTTGCCGTCCTTGGCATCGAGCCCGACGATGATGTGCCCGCCGAAGGCACTGCAGGCGTCCTTGAGAAAACCAGGGTTCTTGACCGCTGCGGTGCCAATGATCACGTACCGCAATCCGGCATCAACGTAGCGCTCGATGGTGTCCAGATCCCTTATGCCGCCACCGAGCTGGACGGGGATGTCGTCACCCACGCGCTTGAGAATCGACCGGATGGCCGAAAAATTCTTGGGCACACCTGCAAATGCGCCATTGAGATCGACCAGATGCAGCCGCCGGGCACCCTGGTCCAGCCAATGCTGGGCCATGGCGGTGGGGTCCTCGCCAAAGGTCGTGGCCTGGGCCATATCGCCCTGCCTGAGCCTGACGCATTGGCCGTCCTTCAGGTCGATTGCGGGAATGAGCAGCATCTTGCGAGGTGATTGGCCGGTCGGGCCTCAGGGAACCCAAAGCAAAAAATTGCGATACAGAGCAAGGCCAAGGTCAGCGCTTTTTTCAGGGTGGAACTGGGTCGCAAAAATATTATCCCGGGCAACTGCCGCGGTAAACCATCCGCCGTAGTCGGCTTCGCCCACCGTGTGGCGTGCATCAGACGGTTGCGCGTAATAGCTGTGCAGGAAATAGAAATAGCTTGCGTCTGGAATACCAGCCCACAGCGGGTGCAGGTGCTCATCGCACGCCTGCTGGCGCACACGGTTCCAGCCCATCTGTGGAATCTTGTAGCGGCTGCCGTCGGGTTGATGGAGGCCTTCAAGCTCAAAACGCTGCACCCGCCCCTGCACCAGTCCGAGCCCAGGGCAATCGCCCTCCTCGCTGTGGTCAAACAGCATCTGCATGCCCACGCAGACACCAAACAAGGGCTTGTTGCGGGCCGCCTCCAGCACCGATAGCTGCAGGCCCGAATCGCGCAGTTCGCGCATGCAATCCGGGATGGCTCCCTGTCCGGGCAGAACCACACGGTCGGCCGCTCGAACCTCTTCTGGGCGGGCCGTCACCACAACGGTGCACGACATACCCCGCGCAGCCGCGCGCACCGCTTGAGCAACCGAGCGCAGATTGCCCATGCCATAGTCCACCACGGCCACCGTTGAAGTACTCATTTATGGATAGCAAACTATCAAGATGCGGCGCTCGCCAAGCGTCAATATTGCCTGAATTCTTCTGAAAGACGGCTACAGACGGCCTTTGGTGGAGGGAATCTGCCCTGCCGCACGCGGGTCGCGCGCCAGGGCCATGCGCAAGGCGCGCCCGAAGGCCTTGAAGACCGTCTCTGCCTGGTGGTGAGCGTTTTCACCGCGCAGGTTGTCGATGTGCAGGGTCACCAGCGCGTGGTTGACGAATCCCTGGAAAAATTCATGCGCCAGCTGGGTATCGAAGCCACCGACGGCACCCGCCTTGAAGGGCACGTCCATCACCAGACCGGGCCTGCCTGAGAAATCGACAACCACGCGGGACAAGGCTTCATCGAGTGGCACATAGGCATGACCATAGCGCACGATGCCACGGCAATCGCCGGCTGCTGCTCGCACGGCCTGACCCAGCGCGATGCCCACGTCCTCAACCGTGTGGTGCCCGTCAATGTGCAGGTCTCCTTGGGCTTCGATGTCCAGGTCCATCAAACCATGGCGGGCGATCTGGTCGAGCATGTGGTCAAAAAACCCGATGCCCGTGGCCAGACGCGCCTGCCCGCTGCCGTCCAGGTTGATGCGCACGCGGATCTGCGTTTCCTTGGTGTTGCGACGAATGTCACCCAGGCGCTCGGAGTTGTCGATGGAAGGGCTCATCTTGTGTCAGTCCTGCAGGGCGGCCGCCAGGGCCGAGATCGTGCGGGGATTTTCCTCGGGTGTGCCCACGGTGATGCGAAGGCAGTTGGCCAACATCGGATGCATGGCGGAAACATTCTTGACGAGCACACCTCGCGCCCGCATCCCCGCAAACGCGCGAGCAGCGTCGGGCACCCGTACAAGAATCATGTTGGCCTCGCTCGGATAGGCACGAACACCTGGCATGACCGAGAGCGAAGCATGCAGCAGTTGGCGCTCCTCGCGAATGATTTGGGCTTGCCGGGCGAACTCGTCGGCATGTTCCAGGGCGAACAAGGCCGCCTCGGCGTTCAGCACGCTGATGTTGAAGGGCGGCCTGAGCTTGTTGACTTCCTCAATGATGGGTTTGCGTCCCATCAGGTAGCCAATTCGAACCCCGGCGAGACCGAACTTGCTCATCGTGCGCATGAGCAGCACGTGTTCGTGGCGCTTCAGGCGCGGCAAGGAATCGCGCGCGGCAAAGGGCTGATAAGCCTCGTCCATCACCACAAACCCCGGTGCGGCTTCGATGATGGCGTCGATGGTGGCGTCGTCCCAGAGGTTGGCCGTGGGGTTGTTGGGATAGGCCAGATAGATCAGGCCTGGCTGGTGCCTGGCGATGGCCTCGAGCATGGCGGCGCCATCCAGTTCGAAGGAATCCGTCAGGGGCACCTCGACAAAGCGCACACCCTGCAGCCGCGCAGAAAGCTCGTACATCACAAAACCCGGCAAAGGCGCGAGGATGGTGTTGCCCGGCACGTCGGCCACCAGAGTCAGCAAGCTGATGATCTCATCGGAACCGTTGCCCAGCATGATGTCGCAATCGGTCGGCATGCCGGCGTGTTGGGCCAGCGCCGCTCGCAACACGTCGCCGCGCTCGGCAGGGTAGCGGTTGAGGGGCACCTCGCCCAAACGCTCACCCAGGGCCCGGCGCAGTTCGGGCGGCAGACGAAACGGGTTTTCCATCGTGTCGACCTTGATCAGGCCGGCGCTGGGCTGGACGGCATAGCCATGCATGCCCTGGATGTCGGCGCGCAGACTCCGCGTCAGGCGCGTCTGGAGGCTGATGGTCGTGGTGTTCATCGGATCCTCATTCGGGCGGCTTCCGCATGGGCGGGAAGGCCTTCGCCGTCGGCCAGAACGGCTGCGATGCGGCCCAATTGGCGAGCACCGGTCTCACTGACCTCAATGAGGCTGGTGCGCTTCTGGAAGTCATAGACGCCCAGCGGCGATGAAAAGCGTGCCGTTCCACTGGTGGGCAGCACGTGATTGGGGCCAGCGCAGTAGTCGCCCAGCGATTCGCTGGTAAAGCGCCCGAGGAAGATCGCGCCCGCATGCCGCAACTGAGGCAGCCAGTCTTCGGGGGTCGCGGTGCACAGTTCCAGGTGTTCCGGTGCGACGCGGTTGCTGAGGGCGCAAGCTTCGCCAATGTCCCGGGTCTGGATCAAGGCGCCACGGCCGTTGAGCGACACCGCGATGATGTCCGCCCGGGGCATCGTGGGCAGCAGTCGGTCGATCGCGGCCTGGACCGCATCCAGGTAGTCTGAGCTGGGGCACAACAGGATGGATTGGGCCAGTTCGTCGTGTTCGGCCTGGCTGAACAGGTCCATCGCCACCCAGTCGGGGGGCGTGCTGCCGTCGGCAATGACCAGGATTTCACTGGGCCCGGCAATCATGTCGATTCCGACCTCGCCGAACACCTGCCGCTTGGCCTCCGCCACGAAGTCCCTGCCAGGGCCGGTGATCTTGTCGACTTTGGGCACCGTGTCGGTGCCCAGCGCGAGCGCCGCCACCGCCTGGGCCCCACCGATCGCAAAGACACGGTCCACACCCGCCAGACAGGCTGCCGCCAGCACCAGCGCATTGCGCTCACCTCGTGGCGTGGGCACGGTCATGACGATCTGGCCCACACCCGCCACCTTTGCCGGAATCACGTTCATCAGCACACTGCTGGGATAGGCAGCCTTGCCGCCAGGCACGTAGACCCCTGCGCGGTCGATCGCTGTCACCCGTTGACCCAGCAAGGTGCCCTCGGCATCGCGATGGCTCCAACTCAGGCCACAGGCTCGCAACTGCGCCTCGTGAAAGCTGCGGATGCGATCGGCCGCCGCCTCCAGTGCGCCACGCTGTGCTGGCGAAAGCCCGGCCAGTGCCGATTCGAGCTCGGGCCGGTGGATCTCCAGTTGCGCCATGCTGGAGGCCTGCACCCCATCCCAGCGGGCGGTGTACTCCAGAACAGCCTGGTCGCCACGGGCGCGCACATCCGCGACGATGGCTGCCACCTGCGCGGGCAACTCGGGCTGCAGGCGCGTCGGAACCGCGAGTTTTTGGGCCAACTGATGCTCAAACTGGGCGTCTGCGGTTGACAATCGGGCGGGTCTAGCTATTGTTTTCATAGCTTATGCAGATTCCGATGGCGCAGGGATCGCACGCGCGATGTCGTCAATGATGCGCCGCACGGCAGGCTGCTTGAGCTTGAGCGCTGCTGCGTTGACGACCAGGCGCGAACTGATGTCCATGATGCGTTCGACTTCCACCAACTGGTTGGCACGCAAGGTGGCGCCGGTGGAGACCAGGTCCACGATGGCGTCCGCCAAGCCGGTCAGCGGGGCCAGTTCCATGCTGCCGTAGAGCTTGATCAAATCGACATGCACACCCTTGCCCGCAAAGAACTCGCGAGCAATTGCGACGTACTTGGTGGCCACCGTCAGGCGTGCACCTTGTCGCACGGCACGGACATAGTCGAAATCGGATCGTGTGGCGACGCTCATGCGACAGCGCGCGATTCGAAGGTCCAGAGGCTGAACCAGGCCAGCACCCGAGGCTGCACCGGTCCAACCGGCCTGATGTTCGATCAGCACGTCCCGTCCGGTAACGCCCAGATCGGCGCCACCATATTGCACATAGGTCGGCACGTCGGCGGCCCGCACCAGCACCACCCGAACGTCGTCGCGGGACGTCGGCAGGATGAGCTTGCGGGTGGACTCGACGTCCTCGACCATGCCAATCCCTGCCGCAGCCAGCAGGGGCAAGGTTTCCTCGAAGATACGCCCTTTGGACAGCGCGATGGTGATCATGATTTGACTCGCTGGATGTCCGCGCCCAACGCCTGCAGTTTGGCTTCCATGGCCTCGTAGCCTCGATCGAGGTGGTAGATGCGGTCGACCAGGGTATCGCCCTCTGCCACCAGCCCCGCAATCACCAGACTGGCTGATGCGCGCAGATCGGTGGCCATCACCGTCGCGCCCGACAGGCGCTGGACCCCCTCGATTACCGCCACCTTGCCCTCAATCTGGATTTTCGCTCCCAGGCGCGCCAGTTCATTGACGTGCATGAAGCGATTTTCAAAGATGGTTTCGCTGACACGGCTCACACCGTCAGCAACGCAGTTGAGCGCCATGAACTGGGCCTGCATGTCCGTGGGAAACCCGGGGTACTCCGAAGTTCGAAAGCTCTGGGCCTTTAGCCGACCCTCTGCGCGGATGCCAACGCCCGATGGGTCCACGTTGACCCGTGCGCCGGCGTCGCGCAGCTTGTCGATCACCGCATCCAGGTGGTCGCCACGCGCGCCGTTCAGGCGCACCTCGCCCCCCGCCGCAGCCACCGCGCACAAGAAGGTGCCCGCCTCGATCCGGTCGGCAATCACGGCGTGCTGGCAGCCCTGCAGGGCATCAACGCCCTGAATGCGGATGCGGCTGGTGCCATGGCCCTCGATGCGGGCACCCATGGCAATGAGCATGTTGGCAAGGTCGGGAATCTCGGGTTCCTGCGCGGCGTTTTCCAGCACGGTCTCGCCCTCCGCCAGGCAAGCCGCCATCAGCAGGTTCTCGGTTCCGGTGACCGTCACCATGTCGGTGGAGATCCTGGCACCCTGCAACCTGGAGCGCCCTGCGGGCAGACGAGCCACGATGTAGCCATGCTCGACATCGATCTGAGCGCCCATGGCCTGCAAGCCCTTGATGTGCTGG
>CAYNWR010000007.1:5245-20604 GCA_964400915.1 uncultured Burkholderiaceae bacterium | reverse complement strand
TCGATTCACGAAACACCTTCTGGCTCTTGAGCTCACGCGCGGTAATGATGAAATCCTGCAGGGTGGCCCCCTCCAGGTAGTTCATCACCATGTAGACGGTCTCATTCTCGCGAAAGAAGTTGAGAACGCTGACGACCGACGGGTGCGAAATCTGGGCGAGCGAGCGGCCTTCCTCAAAAAAACTCTTCAGACCGAGGCGATACAGCGACAGCTTGTCCGGCTGAATGCGAGGCAGCAGCTCGCCGGCAGCACGCGTGGCCAGCGACGACGGAAGGTATTCTTTGACCGCAACTTGCTGGTCTTCCGTGTCCAATGCCAGGTAGACCACGCCGAACCCGCCTGCCGAAACCTTCCGGATGATGCGATAGCCCCCAATGACGGTGTCAGGGGGCAACGGTGCGGGCTTGACTTTGGACATGCTTGCTGCGCTGCGTGAACCCGATGTCGATCCCGGTTATTCTTGATGTCAGGGGCATGCGCCCCCTCAATACCCCATTCCCTTGGCTACGGTGGAGGCCATGTCAGTTTACAGCATGACCGGGTTCGCCTCGGTCCAAAGGCCGCTCACGCCAGAGACGCCCGATACCGCACGAGGCGCTCATGCCGGCATCTCATTGGTGTTCGAAATCCGGTCGGTGAATGGCCGCTTTCTGGACCTGTCCGTTCGCATGCCGGATGACTGGCGTCACCACGAGCCCCTGCTGCGCCAGCGGATCGGCCAGCGAATTCGGCGCGGCAAGGTGGATGTTCGCGTGGGATATCACCAATCAGGGGGCGCCGGTTCGGCCGAAACCCTGTCGCCCAAGGCCTTGCAGAATCTGGCGATGCTGCAGGATCAGGTGCGTGTGTGGCTGCCGGCAGCGGCCCCCATGTCGGTGGCAGACGCCCTGCGCTGGTGCCAGGGGGGAACGAGCGTCCCACCCGCCATCTCAGCCGAACTGTTTGCCAGCTTGTGCGACGCGGGGCTCGATGCTTTTGTGCTCGCCCGAGCCAACGAGGGTGCGCGCCTGGCTCAATTGGTTCAGGCTGTGGTCGCCCAACTGACCGATTTGGTCAGCACGGCGCGGCCCCAGGTACCACAGCTGGTTGCCGACATGCAGCGCCGATTTGTCGCCCGCTTTCATCAGGCTGTTCACGCGCTCGCGCCGGCCGCCACCGCGCCAACGGTCGAGGAACGAGCGCTTGCCGAAGCATCCAGTTTTGCGCTTCGCGTCGACGTCACCGAAGAACTGGATCGCCTCGATGCGCATCTGGCCGAGGTGCTCAACGTCGTTCGACAGGGAAAGGACGTCGGAAAGCGCCTGGATTTTCTGGCGCAAGAAATGCATCGCGAGGCGAATACCTTGGGATCAAAGTCCGCCAGCCTGGAACTCAGTCGGATATCGTTGGATATGAAGATCCTGATCGAGCAGATGCGCGAACAGGTGCAGAACATCGAATAGGCTTTTGTGCCCATTGGACACATCACGATCATGGAACAACCTGGGAATCTCTTTGTTGTCGCGGCACCATCGGGCGCGGGCAAGTCCAGTCTTGTGCGGGCCCTGCAGGAAGTGGACGCACGTGTACATCCCTCGATTTCGCACACCACTCGGGCGGCGCGGGGACAGGAAGTCGATGGACGTGAATACTTCTTTGTGGGGCCTGCTGTCTTTGACGAAATGGTGGCTGCCGATGCCTTCGTGGAATGGGCCCACGTTCATGGGCAGCGTTACGGTACCTCCAAGAAGGCCATCAACGAACGAATGGCCGCCGGCGGAGATGTGGTCCTGGAAATCGACTACCAAGGAGCTCGGCAGATTCGCAAAAGCTTCCCCGCAGCGGTCACCATATTCATCCTGCCACCAAGCTGGGATGAACTGCGTTCGCGTTTGCAGCGGCGCGGTGAGGACGCCCCGGATGTCATCGAGACGCGCCTGCGCAACGCGGCAACCGAGATGGCCCACGCCGCCGATTTCGACTTCGTTATAATTAACGATTCTTTCGACCGGGCTTTGTTCGATCTCAAGTCGATTGTTCACGCTCAGCGCCTGCGCTATGTCGCGCAGCGCAATGCCCGGTTCGACACCTTCCGATCCCTCGGAATTGCCTGAACACACAAGGTCGAACCATGGCACGTATCACCGTCGAAGATTGCCTCCAGCACATCCCCAACCGGTTTCAGTTGGTGCTTGCGGCCACCTACCGGGCACGCATGCTCAATCAAGGTCATACGCCGAAGATTGAAAGCAAGAACAAGCCGGGTGTTACCGCTCTGAGGGAGATTGCCGAAGGCAAGATCGGCATCGAGATGCTCAAGAAGGTACCCACCTGATTCCCCAGGGATGCGCCGGGCCGCTACAGTAGCGGCATGAGCGACATCCTGCAGGCCCATGGCGCTCGCATCGCGGTGCGCAGCCAAAAGGCTCCGTCATGAGTGCAGTGCTGCCGACTGCGTCTGGTGGCGCGGGCGCCTACCGCGAGCAAGCGACTGACGCTGCTGCCAATGCGGCGGCGGCAAGCTTTGCTGCCTTGACGGCGCGCCTGGACTACCTGGATGGCGCCTTGATCGAGCAGGTGCGACAAGCCTATCGATTTGCCGATGAGTCGCATCTGGGCCAGGTTCGCAGCAACGGCGAGCCCTACATCACCCACCCGATCGCCGTGGCGCAGCAATGCGCCGAATGGAAACTGGACGCCCCAACCTTGATGGCGGCGCTGTTGCACGATGCCATCGAGGACTGCGGTGTCACCAAGATGGAACTGGTCAACCGCTTCGGGCCCGCTGTGGCGGAGCTCGTGGACGGTGTCACCAAACTCGACCGACTGCAATTCAACACACGAGAAGAGGGCCAGGCCGAGTCGTTTCGCAAGATGCTCCTGGCCATGGCGCGCGATCCGCGAGTCATTCTGATCAAGCTGGCGGACCGCAGCCACAACATGCGGACCCTGGGCGACCTGCCTCGCGAGAAGTGGTCGCGCATAGCGACAGAGACCCTGGAGATCTACGCGCCCATTGCTCACCGACTGGGTTTGAACAATTGCTATCGCGAGTTGCAGGAGCTCTCATTCGCGCATCTGCATCCCTGGCGCTATGCCGTCCTTCGCAAGGCAATCGCCAAGGCCCGCAGCCGACGGCGCGACCTGATCAAGAAGGTGCAGCACGATGTCGAGTTGGCGTTTCGCACCCATGGCCTCCAGGTCGCGCTGGCCGGTCGCGAAAAGACCATCTATTCCATCTATCGAAAGATGGACCAAAAGCATTTGAGCTTTGCCCAGGTCAACGACATCTACGGATTTCGCCTGATCCTTCCCAGCGTCATCGACTGTTATGCGGGATTGGGCGCTTTGCACACGCTTTACAAGCCGGTGCCCGGTCGCTTCAAGGATCACATCGCCATTGCCAAGGTGAACGGCTACCAGTCCCTGCACACGACCCTGGTCGGACCCTCAGGTGTCAACATCGAGTTTCAGTTGCGCACGGAAGCCATGCACGTCGTGGCCGAATCCGGTGTCGCGGCCCATTGGATGTACAAGGACAACGTCAACGATCCGGACGCCCGCGAGCGCCTGGGAACCAAATGGTTGCAGTCCTTGCTCGATATTCAGCAGGAAACCCGGGACGCCGCAGAGTTTTGGGATCACGTCAAGGTTGACTTGTTCCCCGATGCGGTCTATGTGTTCACACCGCGCAGCCAGATCCTGGCTCTGCCGCGTGGGGCCACCGTGGTCGATTTTGCATATGCCATTCACAGCAACGTCGGCGACAAAACGGTTGCGGCACGTGTGAACGGTGATCAGGTCCCGCTGCGCACGGAGTTGAAGAACGGCGATATTGTTGAAGTGATCACGGCGCCCGTGTCTTCCCCCAATCCCGCCTGGCTGGCCTTTGTGCGCACCGGGCGGGCCCGCTCAAAGATTCGCCACTACCTGAAGTCTCTGGAGCAGGAGCAATCCGAGGAACTTGGCGAAAAGCTCCTTTTGCAGGCCGTACGGGCAGAGGGCATCGAGCGCCTGCCGAGTGAGACCGGGGACGACAACGCGATATGGGACCGATTGCTGCGCTTCACCGGCAATCGCTCGCGGCGCGATCTGCTCACCGACATCGGCCTGGGCAAACGGGTGGCCGGAATCGTCGCCAAGCGCATGGCCATCCTCTTGGGTGAACGGGGCGAGCGACCCGATGCGGTGTTGCTCTCGCAGGAGCGGTACACGGCGCACGAAACGATGTCGCAGGGGGCTGTCGTCCTGGATGGTAGTGAAAACGCATCGATCAAATACAGCCCCTGCTGCCGGCCCATACCGGGCGATACCGTCGTGGGCTATCTGGGGCGTGGCGAGGGCCTGACGATTCACCGATCAGATTGCAAATTCGCCAGGCGCCTGCGTCACCGCGACAGCGAGCGCTTCATTGCTGTCGATTGGGCCGATGAGCCCATGCGCCCGTTTGAAACCGCCTTGATTGTCACGGTCACCAATGGCAAGGGTGTGCTGGCCAACGTGGCATCTGCCCTGGCGCGCGCCGAATCCGACATTGTGCACGTCGACATGGACGAAGTCGGTGAACGCGAAACGCTTGACCTTCGCTTCATCATCACCGTTCGGGATCGCAGCCACCTGGAATCGGTGCTGCGGGCCTTGCGCAGAACCACCTCAGTTGTGGGCGCGCGGCGCAGGGTAGCTGACTGAAACCACCTCCAGGTCCCGGGGCCCCCCTGGGGTTTGAACCTGAACAGCATCGCCCACGCGGGCTTTGATCAGCGCCTTTGCAAGGGGTGAGACCCAGCTGATCGCCCCTGGGATCGAATCGATCTCGTCGACGCCCAGAATGGTCACCTGCGTCGTCACGCCGTCATCATCCAGGCATGTCACTGTCGCACCAAAAAAGACTTGGTCTCCGCCGTGGTGGACGGCCGGTTCAACAATTTCGGCCAAGCCCAGGCGCTGGGTCAGGAACCGGATGCGTCGATCGATTTCCCGCAGGCGCTTCTTGCCATAGAGGTAATCACCGTTTTCCGAACGATCGCCGTTGCTGGCCGCCCAGTGAACGATTTCAACCACCTTGGGGCGCTCAACATCGATCAGCTGGTCAAGTTCAAGCTTGAGCCGTTCGTACCCGTGCCGGGTGATGTAGTTCTTGCCGCCTTGCGCCGCCGGGGCAGCGCCAGAGGCATCGGCGCCATCACGGTCGGTGTCTTCGCCATCGTCGCGCACAAACGCTTTGCTCATTTGGTTCCGCGCGGTCCCGCAAAAAGAAACGGGCCAAGCCCATTACAGACTCGGCCCATCAAAAAATTTGGCGCGGCTGGCAGGAATCGAACCCACGACCCCTTGGTTCGTAGCCAAGTACTCTATCCAGCTGAGCTACAGCCGCGCGCAGCCCAAGATTATAGTCGATGATGGATGGATGCTCGCGCATAATGTCCCGTGACCAATGGAGGGAGCGAGCGTTGAATGTCCTGGTAACCGGTGGGTCCGGCTACATCGGTAGCCACACATGTGTTCAACTGCTGCAAGCCGGTCACAACGTGACGGTGTTCGACAACTTATGCAACAGTTCGCCGATTGCGATCGCTCGCGTGCGCGAAATCGCCGGCCGAGAACTGCACTTCGTGCAGGGCGACATTCGCGACACCGATGCCCTTCGGGATGCACTGCTTGAAGCACAAGCCCAGGCCGTGATCCACTTTGCCGGCCTCAAGGCGGTCGGCGAATCCTCGCAACGCCCTGTGGACTACTACGACAACAACGTCGGGGGCACCATCAGCCTGCTAAAGGCCATGCAGGCACAGGGCGTCTGGCGTTTGGTCTTCAGTTCTTCGGCAACCGTGTATGGGGAGCCGCAATCCTTGCCCCTCGATGAATCTCATCCTTTGTCGGCGACGAATCCGTATGGTCGCAGCAAACTGATGATCGAGGACATGCTGCGGGATGTAGCGGGAAGCGATGCGCAATGGCGTGTGGCGCTCTTGCGCTACTTCAACCCTGTCGGCGCACACCCCTCAGGTCGGATCGGAGAAGATCCTCGAGGCATCCCCAACAACCTGTTGCCCTTTGTGGCACAAGTGGCGGTGGGCCGCCGTGAGTCTCTGAATGTCTGGGGAGACGACTACGACACCCCGGATGGCACCGGGGTGCGCGACTACATCCACGTGGTTGACCTGTCCCAAGGACATCTGAATGCGCTGGACGCTTTGGACCGGCACCCAGGCGCCTGGGCAGTCAATTTGGGGACGGGTCGCGGATACAGCGTCCTGGACGTGGTTCGGGCGTTTGAAAGGGCGTCAGGCCGCAAGATCCCATTTCGCGTCGCGGCCCGTCGGCCTGGCGATGTGGCCGCCTGTTTTGCCAACCCGGCATTGGCACTCAGTCGCTTGAATTGGCAGGCCCGTTTCGATCTGGACGCCATGTGCAGCGATGCATGGCGATGGCAAATGAATAATCCCAATGGCTTCGAATAACCCGACGCATTCGGTATCGAATAGCGCGTCTATTCAGATCACCGAATCAGCCTATATCTTGAATTGGGTCGGGTCCTTACCCTCCATCCACTTTGGAGGACGACCGCGTCCAGTCCACGTGCGACCACTGGCAGGGTCGCGATACTTGGCAACGCCCGGCTGCGCCGCACCACGTGCCTTGACTTTGCCACGGGCGCCAAATAGATCAGCGGCGGTCAGGCCAAATTCCGCAATCAAGGCACGCGCTTGCGAGATTGCATCGGCCAACGCATCCTTGCGGGCCGCCTCGATTTGCGCATCCAATTCCGCGCGTTTGGCAAGCAGGTCTTTCCATTTCTGGTCTTTTCCCATCGATATCTCCTATCAGATTAGAACCTTTAAATTCTAATCGATCAGTTCAAATTCATTTTGACCCAATTCATATCGACTCAATTCATGGCGTTGCCTATGCCTGTTCAGGGCATGGCATCCCCGATTTGCATCGCTCGTGGCAAGCACATCGAAATTGAGCGATCCGTCGCAGGAATGCGGTCCAGATGTATCAGATTGCAATCTCGATGATTTAGAGTTCGTCCATGACCGAAACGCCCCCGAATCTCGACGCCCGCATCTTGCGCATTCTTCGCGCAAGTCCGGTCTTTGGTTCGCTGGATGAAGCGGCTCTGATTGCTCTGTCCAAATCCTTTCAGGTCCGACATGTGCCTGGCGGTCAGTACGTGCTTCATGAAGGTGAAGCGTCTGACAGCATGTTTTTCCTGCTCAGCGGTCGCTTGCGGGTTTCGCGCCGTGCCAAGGACGGTAGTTCCTTGATGTACAACGAAATCCAGATCGGCGAGAGCGTTGGCGAGATGGCAATGATCCTTCAGCAGCCGCGCACCGCTGATGTCAGCACCCTTCGCGATTCGACACTGGCGGTGCTGGAGCGGTCGGCTTTTGAGGAGTTGCTGCAGCAGTTTCCTTTGCCAATCAACAAGGTCTTTTCCCAAGCCATCTACGCCCATCTGCGCCACAAGTCCCAGGTGGCGGATCAACGCAATGTCCAGAGTTTCGCGGTCGTGCCCCTGCACGACGGCCCCCTGGGGCGAGACGTCGCTCGCTCGCTCACCCTGGCCTTCGGGGCGATGGGGCGGGCGCACCACATCGAGCCAGAGCAACTCGCCCAGACCGCGTCTGCAACCCTGGATCTTCGCCAGGCCATTGAATTGCACAGCCGCCTGGAAGACGAGTTCGAATACCTGATCTATGAAGGCGACCATCGCCTGTCGCCGGCCACGCTGACCGCCTTGCGACAGGCCGATCAGGTCATCTTTGCGATCAGCGCCGGGCAGTCACGCGAGATCGGCGCCTTCGAAGCCGAGTTGCTCAAGGAACCAGGTTTGTCGATGAAGCGGCAACACCTGGTGGTGCAGTATCCGCCGACAGCCCTGCACCCCAGTCCCAGGCATTCGTGGCGCGCCCCACGCGACATCGAGCGGGTCTATCCTGTGCGCAATGGCAACGCCTCGGATTTCGAAAGTGTCACCCGCTTTCTGACCGGTACCGCTGTCGGTGTGGTCCTTGGCGGTGGTGGCGCCCGCGGATTTGCGCATCTGGGCATCCTGCGCGCATTGCAGGAATCAGGCGTGCCGATCGACGTCATTGGCGGCAACAGCATGGGAGCTCTGATCGCCGCCCAATTTGCCGCCGGCAAGTCACTTGACGCGATTCGCCTGGATACCCAGATATTTGCAGCAGGTGGCGAACGGCCGACACTGCCCTTGATATCACTCGTTTCAGGCAAACGGGTGGCGCGCGATCTAGAGCGAATGTTCGAAGGCCTGGCATGTGACGGGCTTTGGCGCCCGTTTTTCGCAGCGGCCTGCAACCTCAGCCGCGGGTGCACCACCGTTCAGGACGTGGGGCCCATGTGGCGTGCCGTGCTGGCCAGCAATTCGCCGGCCGGCTTGTTCCCGCCGGTTGTTCACGAGGGCGAACTGCTGGTCGACGGTGCCATTCTCGAGAACGTGCCCGTTGCCGCCATGCGCGGGCGGCTCGGCACACCGCTTGAGCGACGCCGCGGCAATGGGTCGATCATTGCCATCGATGTCGATGTCGCACAGGATCTGGTCGTGCCCAAGCACCTGGTGCGCCTGTCGGTCTGGCAATCCCTAAAGGACAAATTGGCCCGGCGTGCCGATCCCACTCCCAGCATTGCCGACATCCTGTATCGCGCCGGCCATATCGGTGGCCTGTATCAGCGTGGTCAAACCATCGCCCAGGCAGACCATTACCTGGAACCACCTGTGGGTGCGTACGCCATGATGGCCTACAAGTCAGCTGAAGAAATTGCCGACGTCGGGTATCGGTATGCGGCGGCGCGCATCCGCCAATGGGCCTTGCCGCTTCGACCGCGCGCATGAGTCCGCCGGCGCTGCCGCTGTCATTGAGCCAGCGCGAGGTCTGGCTGGATCAAAGCGCTTGGCCCGATAGTGCGCACCTCAACATCGGTGGTGGCGCATTTCTGGTCGGTCCCCTGGATCTGCAGCGATTCCGGGCTGCCTTGGTCGAGATGATCCGCACCACCGACGCGTTGCGGTTGGCGCCGCGGGCGGATGGCTCCCAGGCTCTGCTGTCCCCCTCGGACGTAGAACCAAGGCTAGAGATCGTTGACGTGGCCGGTAGCGAAGATCCGAGAGCTGCGATGCGTGCGCACTGGAATCTGCGCATCACAGAGCCTTTCGCGCTCGACGGAACCCCGCCCTGGCGATTCATTCTGTTGCGCGCCTCCGACGAACTGCACGGCCTGTCGATCCAGTTCCACCACCTGATCATGGACGGGTGGGGTACCTCGGTGGTCATGCAACGCTGGGCTGCGATTGACGCCCGCCTGGCCGCCGGACAGGCGGGCGACGATGGCGACGCACAAGCGCCCTACACCCGCTTCATCGAGGACTCGCTGGCTTACCGTGGATCACCGGCGTTCGAGCGTGATGCCGTTTACTGGCAACAAAGGATAACGGCCCTTCCCCCAGCCGTGATCGATCGACGGTATGTCGGCTCTCGCAGCAAGAGCTTGGCACCGGCACGGTTGGCCAAGATCAAGATTCCGCGGCGCTCCTACAACCGGCTGACCGACTGGGCGAGCACCCAGGGGTCGTCCGCGTTCAACATCTTTCTGACGGCGCTGGTCCTCTACCATGCGCGCGCCAGCAGCCAGAGCGAAATTGTGGTGGGCGTGCCCGCGCTGAACCGCCAGGGTCATCGCTTCCGGCACTGTGCAGGAATGTTCGTTGGCGTGTTGCCGATTCGTGTCGTCGTTGACGTTCAGGCCACGGTCTCAGAATTGGCTGCCCAGGTGGGTCAGATCGTCGCATCGGCGCTGCGCCATCAGCGCTATCCATTGAGCGAATTGTCCAAGTCGCTCGAGGCCATCCGCAACAACCGCGACAGCCTGTTCGATCTGCTGCTGTCTTTTGAACGGCACGACTACGCGATCCATTTTGGGCAGGCGCAACTGCTTGAATCCCGGCAATTGTTCTCGGGCGTTTCGCGCTTTCCACTGGGCGTCACCGTGTGCGAGTTCCATCCCGACGAAGACGTGGAACTGATCCTCGAGGGCAGCACTGCCTGTTTCGCTGAAGGCGAATTGCAACTGCTCGGTCGGCGCTTGTGGCAGCTGGTCGAAGAGGCCGTTGCTCAGCCCCAGGCGCTTGGGTGTGCCCTGCCCGTGATGCCCGAGCAGGAGCGCTGGGCGGTGGTAGAAGGAACGCATCAGGCCATCGAGAACCATGCTCAGCCCTCCACGGTCGTGGCGATGTTCGAACACCAGGCGGCCTTGCGACCCGAAGCCTCGGCGCTCGTCTGGGATGGCGGCGCGATGGACTATCGCGAACTGTACTTGCGCGCCAATCTGGTTGCCACGCGATTGCGAGCGATGGGAGCCACGCGCGAATGTGTGGTGGCTTTGCCTCTGGCGCGGGGGCCAGCCATGATGGTAGGCATGTTCGGGGTCATGATGGCTGGTGCAGCCTTCCTGCCGCTGGACGCCGATGCGCCACTGGCCCGCCTGCAGGATCTGGTCACAGACGGTCAATGCGTGGCGCTGGTCGTGACACCTGACCTCGCCGAGCGATTTTCGAGCCTGCATCATCAGCGTCTGGTGCTGGACATCAGCGAGGCCATCCAGACCGTGCGCCGCCCGTCCCATTGGGAGCCACCGGCTGCCACCGACAAGGCCTACGTGATCTTCACTTCGGGCTCCACGGGTCGCCCCAAGGGTGTGGTGGTCGAACACGGCACGCTGGCGCGTCGCATGTACTGGCTGACCAAGGCCTACGCCGTCGAGTGGCTGGATCGATCGGCACAGGCCACGCAGACCAGCTTCGATCCTTCGCTGATCGAGATCATGCTGCCCCTGGTCAACGGCGCAAGCGTGGCGCTGCCGCCGCCGGGCCGCCTGGCACCTGAATCCTTGGCCGATTTCGCCCTGCGCCATGGCGTGACCATCATGGCATTTGTACCGTCCACCCTTGCTCGTTTTCTGGACGGCGTTGCCGATCTCGGCCGCACGCCACTGCGCGTAGCCTGCTGCGGCGGAGACGTGCTTGCGCCCGAACTGGCCGCACGTTACCTCCAGGAGACGGGGGCCCGCCTTTTCAATGTGTATGGTCCCACGGAGGCGGCCATCTTTGCCACCGCCTGGGAGTGTGAACGCCGGCCATCCGGCGTCGCGCTGCCGCTCGGGCGCCCGATCGACGACACGCGCCTGTATGTGCTCGACGACCAATTGCGTGCCTTGCCATTTGGTGTGATGGGCGACATCTACATTGGTGGCGGAGGTTTGGCGCGTGGCTACCTGGGCCAGCCGGAGCTCACCGCTCAAGCGTTCGTGGCCGACCCGTTTGTCGAAGGCGCCCGGATGTACCGCACCGGTGATCGCGGCTGGATCGGAACCGACGGCAACCTGTACTTTGGCGGCCGGGTCGATCGGCAGGTGAAGCTGCGCGGCTATCGCATCGAACTCGGCGAAATCGAAGCCGCCCTGGCCGCGTTGCCCGGCGTTGATCTGGCCGCTGTGAAGATCATCGAGACCCAGGGCAGGCCCATGATCCATGCCTGGGTGTGCGGACGCAAGTCCGCAGAGGGATCGGAAGATCATTTGCAGGCCCTGCGTCTGCGGCTGCCCGACTACATGGTTCCTGCGGGCATCACCTGCCTGCAAGCCATGCCCGTCACGGCCACCGGCAAGATCGATTTCACGGCATTGCCCGATCCGGCTTCTGCCTCGGCGGGACACACCAGCCGAGCGCCCAGCACCCACCTCGAATCAAGCTTGCTGGCGTTGTGGCGACAGGCCTTGCGCCGAGACGACCTCGGCGTGGCCGACAATTTTTTTGACGGTGGTGGCGATTCGCTGGCCGCCGTTGATCTGCTCGCGCGCATCGAGGCAAGCACGGGCAAGCGAGTGCCGATGTACCAGTTGATCGAGTCGCCCACCGTGCAAGGCTTTGCTGCCGCCATGGAACTGGCCAGTGGCGGACCTGGTTTGATGGTGAGCCTGGGGCGCGGCGGCGGCAAGGCCACCGTCTACCTGGCAGCGTCCGGACACGGTGACTTGATCCGCTTCCAGAACCTGTCGCGCCTGCTGGGCGCCAGTTGCGATCTGCACATGCTGCAGCCTCCTTCGACAGATCGCGTCGACAGCATTGCCGATCTGGCCACCTTGTATGCCGAGCGCATTGGCAGCCACCACGATGAAGCGCCCTACATCGCGGGCTTTTCCGTTGGCGGCATTGCCGCCATGGAAACCGCGCGCAAACTCAAAGAACGCGGCCAGGACGTGCGTGGCCTGTTTCTCATCGACACCGTGTACCCCGGTGCGATCTGGGGACGGCCGGCGGTCTGGCGGATGCTGGTGTGGGCCACACGCAACCTCGGAGTGCAGGAGCTCAGCATGAATGGCCGCCGTCTGGGCGCGATGTTCAGCGATCCCGGCCTGGTCAGCCAGGTGATGGCGCTCAAGGGTTACCGCCCCGCTCGTTTCAACGGCCCCACCTGGCTCGTCAAATCCAGCGGCCTGGCCAGTTGGGATCGCTGGTTGTTCAAGTCCTGGCGCACCATGCAGGGCGAGCTGCTGAAACAAATCGAGGTGCCTGGCTTGCATGGATCGATCTTTGAGGCCGGCAACGTCGATCACCTGGCCCACGCGCTTGCCAAGGCATTGGCGCCGGTGCCGAACCCCACATGACCCTCGACGTGCCCTCGGCTGCCGACGCTGACACCACACCAGCTGCACTGCGGGCCCGCCGGCGCTTGCGCATCGCCATCGCGCTGTTGCTGGCCCTCATCGCGCTGGCCCTGGCCTGGGCCTGGTCACCCATGCGGCAGTGGCTGGCGCCCCAGCAACTGATTGCAAGCCTGCATGCCTGGGGCGACTCGATCGGGCCAGTGCCCACCGCACTGGGCATCGCCTTGGCATTGACACTGGCAGTTCCCCTCACGCCACTGACGATGGTGGTGCTGCTGGCTTTTGATCCTGTGGAGGGCGTGTTGTGTGTGCTGGCGGGGGCCTTGCTTGCGGCCCTGATCACGCACGGACTCGGCGCCCTGCTGGGCCGCGATGCCGTGCGCCGCCTGGGCGGGCCGCGCGTGCAAAGCCTCAGTGAATGGCTGGGCCAACGTGGCCTGCTTGCCGTGCTGTTCATCCGTTTTGTGCCGCTGGCACCCTTTGCCATCGTCAACATGGTGGCCGGGGCCTCGCACATTCGCGTGCGCGACATGCTGCTGGGTACCGTGCTGGGCATGTTGCCGGGCCTGCTGGTGCTGGCCTTCTTCATCGAGCGCGTGCAGGCGGCGCTTCGTGATCCAGGCCTGATCACCTACGCGGTGCTGTTGGGTGCCGTGATCTTTGTGGGCGCGGCCATTTGGGCAGCACGCCGCTGGGTGCGGCAACGCATGCCAAAGGACGTGGGGCACGGTTAGCTATATTTATTATAGCTACTTTGCTATATTTGGCGATCGCTACTGGTCAATTTTGTTCGGAATTGTTGCCCAAGTGGTTCTGACAGTCCCACCGGCGGCCTCAGGACTCGCCTCCTGCATCCCCAATAAGATCACGCAGCGATTTCGGGGCCTGACCCACGTCGCCCCTGGCAGCGTGGCCTGACATCGGTTGGCCCTTGGGATACTCCTCGGCGATGCGGTCCTCCCAATAGCTTGTCGGATTGGGCGCGCTGCACAGTCGGCGATAGACCTCTTGCGGCACATGCCGGTAGGCCCGCACCGTGCCGTTGTCCCAAACAAGGTCCAGCTGACCCGTGGCAGCGTCGTGGTGGGCCCGGCGAATGCGTCCGGTGTTGAATTGGTGGGATGGCATGGCTTGGCGTATGTCGTTAGGATCGGTGCGTGACCGATCACGGGCTGGCCGGAAGTGTCATTGATACAGGCCAGTCCATCCATTGGTGCTGACCAGCACCCGTCATTCCCAGGAGACCAACCCATGATGCATTTGTTCAAGCGCCTCTTTCTGCTGTGCTCGATCTCAGCCCTGGTGGCCTGCTCGTCCCTGCCATCTCCAGGCTCACCCTCGGGTGCTGCCATGGCACCCGTGAAGGACGTCAAATCCATGCTGTGGGTGGGCAACAGCTTCTTCTACTACAACAACTCGATGCATGGTCACGTTGGGCGCCTGCTGACCGAAGCCGGTGCACGTGGCCACCGTGCGTCGTCGGCGACGATCAGCGGTTCGGGCATGAACTGGCACGACGTGGGCACGCACCTGCAGGCTGACAACGGTGTGGGCAGCTATTCGTTTGTGGGTGACAACGAGGTGCGTTTCAATCCCAAGGGCGAGCGCAAGTTCGATGCCGTGATGATGATGGACTGCAGCCAGTGCCCCATCCACCCGGTGCTCAAGCCCCTGTTCCACGAGTTTGCGGCCAAGCACAGCAGCGTGGCCCGCCGGTACGGCACGCAGCCCATCCTGTTCATGTCCTGGGCCTACTCAGACAAACCCGAGATGACCGAACCCTTGGCTGCCGAATACATACAAGCGGGCAAGGCCAACAACGCCCTGGTGGTGCCCGCTGGCATTGCATTCGCAGCGTCTGTCAAAAAGCGGCCCGAGGTGAGCCTGATCATTGCCGACAAGCGCCATCCCAGCCTGGCTGGTACCTACCTGGCCGCCTGCACCGTGCTCGCATCGGTCTACAAGACGAATCCCGTGGGCAACCGCTACACGGCCGGCCTTCCTGCCGATGTCGCAGCGCACCTGCAGGCTGTGGCCTGGGAAACCGCCCAGGCCTTTCATGCCAAGGAGGGCCGCGGAAGCCTGTGAGATGGGTGCCCGGCGCGCATGAACGCGCCCTCGCCTTTGCGATGGAATCCCCGGCCCTAGAGCGGGCGCTGGCACAAGGCCAGCGCCGCACCCGCAAGCAGCAGCCCGGAAGCCGCCATCAGGCTGACGCCAATGTTGCCCGCCAGGTCGCCCACCAGCCCGGCGCCATAGGGCCCTGCGGTCTGGGCCACCGCGAACACCAGCGTGAACAGGCTGATGGCGCGTCCCCAGGCTTGCGGAGGCAGGTTCTGCCGTGAAAAGTTGGTCACAGCACCGGGGGCCATGAAAACCGACAGACCAAAGACCACCGCCGAGATCAGCAGCACAGGCCCGTTGGGCAGCACCACCGGCAGCGCAGACCCAACCGCAATACAGCCCAGGATCAGCGCCAGCGGGAGACCTGAGGCATGGCGCGCAAACACGCGCCGCCACACAAAAGGCGACAGGCAAATGCTGGTTCCCAGCACCACCCAAACCAGCGCGATGAAGCCTGCGCTGGCATGCTGTTCGGTCATCCACGCCGACAGAAACGTCAGGTAGACGATGTACCCCAGACCGAAGCCCGCATAGCCGGCCATCTCGGGCAGCAT
Source organism: uncultured Burkholderiaceae bacterium (assembly GCA_964400915.1). Classification (GTDB taxonomy): domain Bacteria; phylum Pseudomonadota; class Gammaproteobacteria; order Burkholderiales; family Burkholderiaceae_C; genus CAYNWR01. The sequence goes on along the minus strand of CAYNWR010000007.1, from coordinate 5,260 downwards.
GCGACGCACCGGCAA
>CAYNWR010000007.1:0-5145 GCA_964400915.1 uncultured Burkholderiaceae bacterium | reverse complement strand
TTGGCGGTGTTCAACCAACCGGCCTGCGCATAGGTCCATCCCATTTCCGACTTCATCGCCGGCAGGATCAGGCCATAGGCAAAACGGGCAAACCCATTGGTCACGCACACGCCCAGCGCCAGGCCGGCCAACACCAACCAGGGTTGCCTGAGAGCCACGGCTGTCATGCGGCGACCGTCACACGCCCAACACCCTCACACGGATACGAGCGCTTCACGCACGAAGTCCAACCGGTCCTGGCCGAAGAACATCTGAGCGCCGACGAAGAACGTGGGTGCACCGAAAGCACCGCGTGCCACCGACGCCTCGGTGCGGGTGATCAGATCGGCCTTGACCTCGGCGTCGCCCACCAAGGCCACAAAAGCCGCAGCATCGAATCCGGCTTGCGTCAACACCGCCGCCAGTTCACCAGGCTCGTTCAGGTTGCGCGGTGCCACCCACATCGCGTGGAACACGGCATCCACATAGCGCCGAAAGTCCTCTGGCTGGCGCATCAGCAAACCGCAGGCACCGCGCATCAGCGCCAGGGTGTTGATCGGAAAGTGCGGGTTCATGGCAAAGGGCACACCCCAACGCCGGGCCCAACGCGCGATGTCGTCGTTCATCCATCGGCCCTTGGCGGGCACGGTCACCGGGCTGGCGTTGCCCGTGGCCTTGAACACCCCACCCAGCAACATGGGATGCCACACGAGCGTCGCGCCCGTCTCGTGCGCAATACGCGGTACCTGCGTGTAGGCCAAGTAGGTGGTGGGGCTGCCAAAGTCGAAGTGAAACTCCAGGGTCTTGTTGCTCATGAATATCTTCTGATGGAGGGGTGGGTGGTTGGGGGAAGGCCACTGGGTCTTCAGCGTCCTTCGAAGCGCGGCGCACGTTTCTCGACGAAGGCCACTGCGGCGGCCTTGTGGTCGCTGGTCTCGAAGGTGCGCACCATATGGATCGCCTCGCTGTCCAGCACCTCGGACAAGGAAGCGCGCAAGCCGACGTTGAGATTGCGCTTCATGTAGCCGATGGCGATGGTGGGCAGCGCTGCCAGTTCGGCCGCCCAGGCCCGTGCGGCCTCGGCCAACTGGTCGGCGGGCACCGCTCGGTTCACCAGGCCGATGTGCTGCGCGGACACCCCAGTGATCACCTGTCCGGTGAAGTACATCTCGCGCGCCTTGGCTGCTCCCACCAGGTGGTTGAGGAAGTAGCTGCCTCCAAAATCGCCGGACAAGCCAATCTTGGAGAAGGCGGTGGTGAGCTTGGCATCGTCTGCGGCGATCCGCAGGTCGCAGGCAAGGGCCAGCGAGAGGCCGGCACCAGCCGCCGCACCGGGAATCACCGCGAGTGTCGGCTTGGGCATCTCGTGCAGCCAGCGGCTGACTTCCATGCGTGTGCGCAGATCGGTCACACGGTGGTCGAATGATGGCGTGGCCGCTTCGCCAGCGGCGCGACGGGCAAAACCTTTCACATCACCGCCCGAGCAGAAGGCCGAACCCGCGCCAGTCAGCACCACCACGCGAACCGCTGGATCGCCCGCCAGGCGCGGCAAGGCCTCGGCCAGGCCACCCAGCATCTCAGTCGACAACGCGTTGCGCGCTTCGGGGCGGTTCATGGTCAGCGTGGCGATGCCAGCTTCGAGGCTTTCGAGAAGGTCCTGGCCCATGGCGGTCTCTGGTGCGTGGCAAAGGGGTTGGAGGCACGATGCAGCATGCGCATCGCGTGCAGCTACTTGAGGTCAGGCTTGCTGGCGTGGTTCCACCAGGCCAGGTCGGAGTGAGCGCGCAGGTCCAGCTCGAAGGTCCAAGCCGAGCGATGCTGGTGCGCGACGTGGAAGTAGGTGTTGGACACCTCGGCCGGCAACAGCAGGCCATCGTGCTCCAGGCCCTTGGTTTCGCGCAGCGCCTGGAAGCGCTCTGGCCCAAGCATCTTTCCCAGGGTGTCGGGCGCGTCCACGGCGCCGTCGATCACGATGTGGGTCACGTGGATGCCCTTGCTTGCAAACTGCGCATTCAATGATTGACACAGCATGCGCCGCCCACCCATGGCCGCTGCATGCGAATGCTGGCCTGCATTGCCACGCATCGCTGCTGTGGCCGAAGTGACCAGCAGCACGCCTTTGCCGCGCTGCTCCATATGCGGAAACAAGACCTGCGCCAGGCGGAACAGGCCGAAGGTGGCCATCCGCCAACCGATCTCAAAAGCCTTGAGCGTGGTGCTGGACAGGCCTCGATCGCCGATCTGTGCCCCCAGGTTGTATACCGCCACCGAGATCGGCCCGATCTCGGCTTCGATGTGGGTGACCAGCTGCTCGATGCTGCCCTCCTCCACCACGTTGAGCATGTGGCCGCTGGCCGAACCGCCGTCGGCATCAATTTCCGCCACCAGGCGGTCCAGACCGGCCCGATCGCTGCGGCGTGCCAGGCAGGCGTGGTAGCCCTCACGCGCAAAACGCTTGGCCACGTGGCCACCGATGCCGGCACCGGCACCAACGATCAGGCAGACGGGTTTGTTCATGAACTTGTCCTTTGCTGGGCTGGCTTGGTATTGTGACCCCGTCGGTCCCGAATGAAAATCGGATGGCCCGTCACATCGAATTCGATCGCGTCCGCGCTGCCTTGACATGATCTGGCCCTTGTCCCATCCATCCAATTGCCAACTGGAATCATCATGAAGACCCGCATCACCGAACTGTTCGGCATCCAGCACCCCATCATTCAAGGGGGCATGCACTATGTTGGCTTTGCCGAACTCGCAGCCGCCGTCAGCAACGCGGGAGGATTGGGCATCATCACCGGCCTGACCCAGAAGACGCCCGCGCTGCTGGCCGCAGAGATCGCCAAGTGCCGGGCGCTGACCGACAAGCCATTCGGGGTGAATCTCACGTTCCTCCCCACCGTCAGCAGCCCCGACTACCCGGGTTACATCCGCGCCATTCTTGACGGCGGCGTGAAGGCGGTGGAAACCGCCGGCAACAACCCGCAGAAATGGCTGCCGATGCTGCACGAGGCCGGCGTGAAGGTGATCCACAAGTGCACCAGCGTGCGCCACTCGCTCAAGGCTCAGGCCATTGGGTGCGACGCGGTCAGCGTCGACGGCTTCGAATGCGGCGGCCACCCGGGTGAAGACGACATTCCCAACTTCATTTTGCTGCCCCGTGCGGCCGATGAACTGAAGATCCCCTTCGTGGCCAGTGGCGGCATGGCCGATGGCCGCAGCCTGGTGGCTGCATTGGCGCTGGGCGCCGAAGGCATGAACATGGGTACGCGCTTCATCGCCACCCAGGAAGCACCGGTGCACCAGAACGTGAAGGACGCCATCGTCGCTGCCAGTGAGCTGGACACCCGCCTGGTGATGCGTCCGCTGCGCAACACCGAGCGTGTGCTGAAGAACGCAGCCGTCGATCGCCTGCTCGACAAGGAAAAGACCCTGGGCGCCCAACTCAAGTTCGAAGACATCATCGACGAGGTGGCTGGTGTCTACCCCAAGATCATGCTGGAGGGCACCATGGATGCAGGGGCCTGGAGCTGCGGCATGGTGGCCGGCCTCATCCACGACATCCCATCGGTGAAGGAACTGATCGACCGCATCATGGCCGAAGCCGAAGCCATCATTCAACAGCGCCTGGCGCGCTTCGCGGGCGCCTGAGCGAAGGCCTTGAACCGATGCGCCTATTCCACCGTCACGCTCTTGGCCAGGTTTCTGGGCTTGTCCACATCCGTGCCGCGCGCACAGGCGGTGTGGTAGGCCAGCAGTTGCAAGGGCACGACATGCAATAGAGGAGAAAGCGGTCCGTAGTGTTCGGGCATGCGGATGACGTGCACACCCTCGTCACTTTCAATGCGGCTGTCGGCGTCGGCCAGCACATACAACACTCCGCCGCGCGCACGCACCTCCTGCATGTTGCTCTTGAGTTTTTCCAGCAAGGCATCGTTGGGCGCCACGGTGACCACAGGCATGGCACTGGTCACCAGGGCCAAGGGGCCGTGCTTGAGTTCGCCCGCGGGATAGGCCTCGGCGTGGATGTAGCTGATCTCCTTGAGCTTGAGCGCGCCTTCCAGGGCGATCGGGTAATGCAGTCCGCGGCCCAGAAACAGGGCGTTCTCCATCTTGGCAAAATCCTCGGCCCAACTGATCACCTGCGGCTCGAGCGCCAGCACGGCCTGCAATGCCACGGGCAGGTGGCGCATCGCCTTCAAATGGGCAGCTTCCTCAGCATCGTTCAACTGCCCCTTGGCCTGGGCCAGGGCCAGGCTCAGCAGGAACAGGCCCGCCAGTTGCGTGGTGAAGGCCTTGGTGGAGGCCACACCGATCTCCACGCCCGCACGCGTGATGTAGGCCAACTCGCACTCGCGCACCATCGCCGACGTTGACACGTTGCAAATGGTCAGCGAATGCTTCATGCCCAGGGATTGCGCATGGCGCAGGGCGGCCAGCGTGTCGGCGGTTTCGCCGCTTTGGCTGATAGTGACCACCAACATGCGCGGATTCGGGACCGAATCGCGATACCGGTATTCGCTGGCCACCTCCACCTGCACCGGAATCTTGGCGATGGATTCCAGCCAGTACTTGGCCGTGCAGCCGCTGTAGTAGCTGGTTCCACAGGCGAGGATGAGCACCGAGTCGATTTCCTTGAAGACTCGCCAGGCTCCATCGCCAAACAGCTCGGGCACGATGCCGGCCACACCGTCAAGCGTGTCGGCAATCGCGCGCGGCTGCTCGAAGATTTCTTTTTGCATGTAGTGGCGATAGGGCCCCAGCTCGGCAGCGCCACTGTGGGCATGCACGGTCTTGACCGGGCGTTGGGCGGGTTTGCCCGCGCGGTCGTAGGTCCAGTAGCGTCCCAGTTGCACATCCACCAGATCGCCCTCATCCAGATAGACGATCTGATCGGTCACACCGGCAAGGGCCATGGCGTCGCTGGCGAGAAAGTTCTCCCCGTCTTCCAGACCGACGCCCAGCACCAGCGGCGAGCCCGAACGCGCGCCCACCACGCGATGGGGTTCATCGCGTGCAATCACCGCCAGCGCATAGGCGCCTTGCAGCTTGGGCAAGGCCAGTTTCACGGCGTCAAACAAGTCGCCGTCATAGAGCGAATCGACGAGGTGAGCGATGACTTCGGTATCCGTCTGGCTGTCAAAGACGTAGCCCTTGGCCTTGAGCTCC
>CAYNWR010000006.1:0-21138 GCA_964400915.1 uncultured Burkholderiaceae bacterium | reverse complement strand
AGTGTGATTTGCGGCACGTAGGTGATCAGCAGCAGCGTGGCCACCAGCGGCACATAAAACGGTGCCATCTCGCGCAGCACGTCCTTCATCTTCACCTGGGCAATGTCGGCCACCAGGAACAGCGCCAGCCCCATGGGCGGCGTGAGCAGTCCGATCATCAGGTTGAAGATGACGACCATGCCCAGATGCACCGGGTCCACGCCGGCGGCCACCAGCGGCTTGGCGATGATGGGCGCAATCACGAGGATGGCCGTGGTGCTGTCCAGGAACATGCCCACGATCAGCAGCAGCAGGTTGACCAGCAGCAGCAGGATGGTCGGGTCCTTGGAGATCGACAGCATGAACTTCGTCATGGCCTGCGGCACCTGCTCCACCGACAGCACCCAGCCGAACAAGGCCGCCACGGCCACGATCAGCAGGATGCCGGCCGAGGCACGCAAGGTTTCGCCACCGGCTTCGACCAGGCGCTGCCAGGTCAGCTCGCGATAGAACAACGCACTGATGAGCAAGGCATAACAGACGGTGACGGCTGCGATCTCGGTGGGCGTGAAGTAGCCCAGCAGCATGCCCCCGATCAGGATCACCGGCGCCATCAGCGCCGGCAGGGCGGGCAGCATGTCCGTCCACAGGCGGCGCCAGGTGGGCCAGCGGTCTGCGCGGGGGTAGCCGCGGCGAAGCGACAGCCAGGCCGTCATGATCATCAGCGCCGCCACACACAACAAGCCGGGCAGGATGCCCCCCAGCAACAACTGGATGACCGACACCCCCGTGACCGTGCCGTACAGGATCAAGGGAATGCTGGGCGGAAAGATGGGCCCGACGATGGCCGATGAGGACGTGACGGCGGCGGCAAAGGCGGGCTTGAAGCCCTTGTCCTTCATTGCATCGATCTCGATGCGGCCGATACCGCCGATGTCCGCCAGCGCCGACCCCGACATGCCCGCGAAGATCAGGCTGCCGAAGATGTTCACCTGCGCCAGCCCGCCCGGCAGGCGACCCACGGCGGTGTCGGCAAAGCGGTAGATGTGCTTGGAAATGCCCGCCGTGTTCATCAGGCTGCCCACAAACAGGAACACCGGCACCGCCACCAAGGGAAACGAATCCAGCGCATACAGCGTGCGCTGCGCAACCAGCTCAACCGGCAACCCGTTGATCAGCAGGTAGGCCACGCTGGGCAGGCCGATGGCGATCACCACGGGAAAGCCCAGCATGAAGAGCACAAGGAACGCGAGGACCACCAGAAAGCCAGCCATGGATCAGGCGCTCAGGCGAGGGTGGTGTGCTTGTCCGCAGCGCGGCGCGTGCGCCAGGTGCGCAACAGCTCCAGCACGGTTTCCAGGCACAGGCTGGCCATGCCCAGCGTCAAGGGCAGCATGAACAGCCAGAAGGGCATCTCCAGCGTGGCGGTCTGGTTGTTGAGGTTGTTGCGGATCGACTGCAAGGACGCCACCGTGATCACCACAAACAGCCCGATGCCACACACATCGATGAGCAGTTGCACCCCCCAGCGCACGCGCGGCGGCAGCAGGGCCTGCACTTCTTCCATGCGGATCTGGCCGCCTTGCTGGGTGACGTAGCCTGCGCCCAGCAGGGTCAGGCTGATCAGGAAGTAGCGCGTCAACTCCTCGGCGCCGGCCATCGGCACATTGAACACCCCCCGCATCACGATCTGCAGCGTGGGTGTGAGGATCAGCAAGGCCAAGAGCAGCAGGCACATGGCCCGCTGCGCACGCCGCAGCGCGTCGATCATCGGCAAGTTGTCGACTGGTGATGCGGAGGGCGAACGCAGGAGCCCGTCACTTCACCGCCTGGATCTGCGGAATCAATGCATTCCACTCTGGGAAGTCCTTGGCCACCTGTGCGAGCACCGCCTTGCGGAAGGCGTCGAGCTTGAGGCCATCCTTTTCGCCGACGAAGGTCATGCCCTTGGCCTCCAGATCCTTGCGGTAACGGTCGAACGAATCCTCGTCCCACTTCAGGGTCTGCTGGCCCACCTCGTACATGGTGTCCTCGATGATCTTGCGGTCTGCCGCCGGGATGCCCTGCCAGATGCGCTCGTTGACAAACACGGCCAGCACCGACTGCATGTGGCCCGTGAGCATCACGTACTTCTGCACCTCGTACAGCTTGAGATTGAAGATGTTGGGCAGCGGGTTCTCCTGCCCGACGACCAGGCCCGTGGCCAGTGCCGTGGCCAGTTCGGACACTTCGACGGGTGTGGCCACAGCGCCCATGCCCGTGAGCATCGACGACCACAGCTTGACCGGCACGCCGCGGTATTTCTTGCCCTTCATGTCGTCGGGCGACAGCACTTTGTCCTTCGAGGTGAGGTGGCGCGTGCCCTGGAAGAAGCTGCCCACGATGCGCATGCCGCCCTTTTGCAGCAGCTCCTGGTTGACGGCCTTGAGGCCCTCGGATGCGCGCGAATCCGTGGCGCGCAGGCTGTGGCCCGCATCGCGATACAGAAATGGCGCGTTGAACACGGCCGTGGTCGGCGCCACGCGCGCCAGCGACGCAAAATCGTGATGCCCCATGGCAATGGCCCCGGCCTTGATGCCATCAACCATCTCGCCCACACCCCCGAGCTGCGAGTTGGCAAACACCTGGATCTCCACTCGGCCGCTGGTGCGCTGCTTGACCAGTTCCGCCACCTTGTCGGCGTAAAGGGTCTGGGGCGCATTGGCCACACCGACGTGCGCATAACGCAGCTTGATCTGGGCCTGGGCGAGGCCGCCGGCGAGGGCCAGAACCGAACCCAGCGCACCGGCCAGAACGAGGCGGGCGAAGGCATGACGACGATGGGGTTTCATGTTGGTGTGTCTCCTATTCAATGTGTAGGTCAATCGGGTCAGCGCTCGTACACCTTCACGATCGCGCCCGTATCCAATTCACTATGCCCCAGATGGGCCAGCAGCCGGTATAGGGTTTGTGCTTGCGACATCATGGGTGTGGGCACCTTCAGACTGGCGGCGAAGTCGTGCACCATGTCCAGGTCCTTGAGCAACTGGCGCACGTAGCCGCGTGGCGCGAAATCGCGCGTCAGCATGCGCGGAAAGATCGACTGCATCAGCGGGCCATCGGCAAAGCCACCGGCCAGCGCGGTGGGCACCAGGGCCGCATCGATGCCCGATTGCTCGGCCAGCACGGCCGCTTCGCCCAGCACCGCATGCAGGCTGCCCACAATCAACTGATTGAGCGCCTTGGCCACCAGCCCGCTGCCCGGCGCACCCACCACCGTGAAACGCGCGGACACGTCGGCCATCAACTGGCGCACGGCGGGTGTCAGGTCGGCCTCGTGCGCGCCGGCCATCACGGTCAGGCAGCCGTTGCCGGCTGCGGCAGGCCCACCCGAAACCGGCGCGTCGATCCACGCACAGGCGCTTTCGGCTTTGAGACGGTCGATGAATTCACGTCCGCGCTCGGGCGGGATGGTGGAGAAATCGACGACACACTGCCCGGGTTTCAAATGGCGCGAGAGGCCTGCCTGTGCGCCGGCATCGCCACCAAACATCACGTCCTCGACCGCATACACCGTGGGCAGGTTGAGGATCACGATGTCCGCGCCTTCGGCCGCCTGGGCCGCGTCCGCACAGATCTGCACACCCCAACCAGCGGCGGCGTTGCAGGCAGCGGGAACGATGTCATGACCACGGATGGCGTAGCCTTTGCCACGCAGGTGGTGCGTCATCGGCCCGCCCATGAGTCCGAGGCCGATGTAGGCGAGGGTGGGTCGGTTCGGGTTCGTGCTCAAGCGGGTTCTCCTGGTGGTGGGGATACCGGTTGCCGCCGGCTCGGGACAACATCTGACGGTCTTTTGTGCGTCACACCGGCAGCCGCATGTCGTAGATGCGGTTGGCGTTGGCGCAGAACAGCGCGTGTTGCTCGGCAGGTGAGAAATCGGCCACGATGGCCTCGAACCCACCAAAAATGGCGTCGAAGCTCGCACACAGGCTGTCCACGGGGAAGTTGCTGGCGAACATGCAGCGCGGCACACCAAAACATTCGATCAGCCACAGCACGATCTCGCGGTTGGCCTCGGCCGTCCAGGCTTGCCCCGGCACACCGATGCCCGAGATCTTGATGCTCACGTTGGGGCACCGGCTGATGCTTTGCAGGGCAGCTTTCCAGGCATCGATGCCCGCGCGGCTGCGGTCGGAGGGCAGTCCGCTGTGGTTGATGATGATCGGGGTGGCGGGATGGGCGCGCGCCAGGTCGATCGCCTCTGGCAGGTGCCACCAGGGCGTCTGCAGATCAAAGCGCAGGCCCAGCTCGGCCAGCAGCGCGTAGCCGGCGCGCCAGGTGGCATCGGTCATGCCGCCGGGCGGGCCGCCGGCTTGCGGATTGGCACGCGGCTTGTGGCGGATGCTGCGCACGAAATCGAAACGGCACTGGTGTTCCAGCTTGGGACGCGCAAGCGGGTCGTCCAGCCGCACGTGGGCAACGGCCACCGTGGGCAGGCGTCCCACCCCCGGCGGCCCATTGCGCAACTCGCACACGTAGCGCATCTCGCCCTCGTGGTCGGTGGGATCCCACTCCGTCTCGACGTAGACCGAGCCCGCGACCTCGTAGGCCTGCGCGTCGCGTCGGTAGTCGGCCTCCAGGTAGTTGCGGCGGATGGCCGAATAGTCGCCATAGCGGAACGGGATGGGCGGGTCGTCGCGCAGCCAGGGGTGGTAGTTGCGTTCGACGTTCCAGAAGTGGTGGTGCGCATCGATGATGCGGCGCTTGGTGCTGGCCATGCCTCGGTTCCTTGGTGTGGGCGCTTTCCGCTCGGCAAATCGCTCGGCAGCGCCTGCGTCAGGCCAGCCGGGCCTTGAAGAACGCCACCGTGCGCTCCCAGGCCAGCCTCGCCGCTGCCGCGTCGTAGCGTGGTGTGGTGTCGTTGTTGAAGCCGTGCTGCGTGCCCGGGTACTGGTGCATCGTGAAGGTGGCACCCGCAGCCTTGAGCGCCGCCTCGTAGGCCGGCCAGGCGGCATTGATGCGCTCGTCCACGGCCGCCAGGTGCACCAGCAGGGGCGCCCTGACCCGGGCGGCTTCTTCAGGGGCTGGGCTGTTGCCGTAGAAGGGGACGCTGGCGTCCAGATCGGGCAAGCGCGTGGCCAGCCAATGGGCGATGCCCCCGCCGTAGCAAAAACCGACCGCGCCCATCTTGCCGTTGCCATCGGGCCGCGCCCGCAGCCAAGCCACAGCCGCCAGAAAATCCTCGCGGGTCTTGGCCTGATCGAGCGTGGCGAAGGCCGCGCGGGCCTTGTCCTCGTCGCCTGGATAGCCCCCGAGGGGGCTGAGCGCATCGGGCGCAAAGGCCATGAAGCCGTCCAGCGCAAGCCGGCGCGTGATGTCCTCGATATGGGGATTGAGCCCGCGGTTCTCGTGGACCACCAACACCGCAGGCCGTTTCTGCGCCGCCGCCGACATGGGCCGCGCCAGGTAGCCGCGCATCTGACCATGGCCGGAAGGAGAAGCCAGCGTGATCCACTCGGTCTTCAGGCGGGCATCGTCGGGTTTGATTTGTTGGCCGGCCGCAAAGTTGGGGCTGAGCGCGGCCAACAGTCCGGCGGCCGTCAAGCCGCCTTTGGCAAAACGTTGTGCGCGCTCCAGGAATCCCCGGCGATCGACGTCGCCGTGGACATAGGCGTCAAACAGGATCAGCAGGTCCTGGTCGAAATCCTGAGCGGTGAGGCGGGGGGGCATGGTGGTCTCCGGATGGGGTTCGGTCTACGTGGCGGCAAGCGCGTGGAGCGTGTGGCACAGGCGGTAGCGCGCCACGGTGGGTGCCTGGTCTGGGCCGTGGGCAGGGGCTACCGCCGCCAGTTCGCCGGCCTCGAGTGCATCCAGTGCGGCTTCGTCGTAGGCGGTGATCAACAACGCCGAGTCCACGCTGCGGTCTGCGCCGCGAATGCTTTGCTCCCGCGTCATCGGCGCTTGCACCGCACCTTCAAGCCAATGCGCACTGGAAATGCCTCGGCGCAGGGCCAGCGCACCCAGAAACTCGCGCAGGGGATCTGGGTCCGATGTCTCGCTGCCCGGCAGGCGCAGGCGGATCAGCAGCGCCTGGCCCCCCAGCCCGTGTCCGTGGCTGGCCCGCACCCGACACAGGCCACGCGTCATGTTGCGATAAGCGGGCATCATGCGGGTTGTCCAGGGTGTGGGGGCATTGAGCCGCTGCAGGTACGGCGCCGACGTGAGCACATCGAGATGGGCCACCTCGTAGAGCACCAGGTAGGCGGGCTCGCCGCGCAGGGCCTTCCAGCGCGAGCCCCGCAGAAAGCCCGGCACCGCCAGGCGCTCGGGCATGTGCTCGTGGGTGTGCCAGTCGTCGTGCTCGTCGACCGACTCGTCGGCGATATCAAATCCCAGCAGCATGGCGGCCTGGCCCAGCAGGGGCATGGTGGTCTCCTCGTTGTTGTTGGCGGCACGCTGGTCGGCCGGGCGTTGCCGCAGCGTGTCCAGGGCTTCATTGTGCGAGAGCTTGTGGACTCGCGCTTGCCGGCTGCGTGCTAAGCTTCCTGCCCGCCTTTTTGGCCCCAAGCACCTACATAGGAGACCGCCATGCCCGGACTGTTGCCCAACGTCGATCCCGAAGGCCTGCTGGAGTTTTCGGTGGTCTACACCGACCGCGCACTCAATCACATGTCGCGCAATTTCCAGGGTGTGATGACCGACATCGGCAGCATGCTCAAGGAAGTCTATGGTGCGCATTCGGTGGCGCTGGTGCCGGGCCCCTGCACCTTCGGCATGGAATCGGTGGCGCGCCAGTTTGCCGGCGGCAAGGACGTGCTGATCATCCGCAACGGCTGGTTCAGCTACCGCTGGACGCAGATCCTGGACATGGGCGGCTTTGCCAAGTCCCAGACCGTGCTCAAGGCCCGCCGGGTGGGCGAGGGCAAGCAGGCGCCCTGGGTGCCGGCCCCGATCGAGGAGGTGCAGCGCGCCATCCGCGACAAGAAACCCGCGGTGGTGTTTGCGCCCCACGTCGAGACCGCCAGCGGCATGATCCTTCCGGACGACTACCTGCGCGCCGTGGCCGACACCTCCCATGAGGTGGGGGCCCTGTTCGTGCTGGACTGCATCGCCTCGGGCGCCATGTGGGTGGACATGCGCGCCACGGGCGTGGACATCCTCATCAGTGCGCCCCAGAAGGGCTGGAGCAGCTCGCCCTGCTGCGCGATGGTCATGCTCAGCGAGCGCGCGCGGCAGGCCATCGATGCCACCACCAGCACCAGTTTTGCCTGCGACCTCAAGAAGTGGCTGCAGATCATGGAGACCTACGAAAAGGGCGCCCACGCGTACCACACCACCATGCCCACCGACGCGCTCACGCGCCTGTGCGCCGTGATGAAGGAAACCCGGGCCTACGGCTTTGCCAAGGTGCGCGACGAGCAGATCGAGCTGGGCACCAAGGTGCGCGCCCTGTTCGAAAGCCGCGGCCTGCCCAGCGTGGCCGCCGAAGGCTTCAAGGCGCCGGGTGTGGTGGTGAGCTACACCACCGACCCCGAACTGCAATCGGCACGCAAGTTCCTCAGCACCGGCTTGCAGGCCGCTGCCGGTGTGCCCCTGCAATGCGATGAGCCTGCCGATTTCATGAGTTTTCGCATCGGCCTGTTCGGCCTGGAGAAGTGGCACCACGTTGATCGCACCGTGGGCCACCTGCGCCACGCGCTCGACCAGATGGGCGTGGTGGCTGCGGCGGCCCCGGTTGCCGCCAACTCGCCCATTGCAGCGCCCAAGGCTGCGGCGGTCGCCGCGTCCTGATCGCGCCGATGGCGGCGCACGCCCTTGACCTGCGCGCGCCCATGGCGGCGCAGGTCGTGCAGTGGCTCGTGCAGCCTGGTGACGTGGTGCGTGCGGGCACGCTGGTGCTGGTGCTGGAGGCCATGAAGATGGAGCACGAGGTGCACGCCCCCGGCGATGGGGTCGTGCAGGCGCTGCTCGTGGCGCCAGGCGATGCCGTTCATGAGGGCGATGTCCTGTGGACAGCGGCACCGGCGCGGCCCTCAGTCACTATCAAATTAGTAGCTGACTCGTCAGGACCGGCGCTCGCTACAGGCCAAAATAGCCTTGAACCACCAAGAAATGACGGTTCGCGGGTCGTGCCAGCCACCCGGGCCATCGAGGCCGGACCGACCGGCGCTCCACCCGAGCAGGCCAAGCTCCTGCGTGCCGACCTGCAAACCGTTCTGGACCGACACGCCCTCACGCTCGATGCCGCACGGCCTGCAGCCATCGCCAAGCGCCATGCGCTGGGCCTGCGCAGCGCGCGTGAGAACATCGCCGACCTGTGCGATGCGGGCAGTTTCATCGAGTACGGCGCGCTGGCCGTGGCAGCCCAGGCCAGCCGGCGCAGCGCCGACGACCTGATGCGCAACACCCCCGCCGATGGCATGGTGACCGGCATCGGTGGCGTCAATGGCGCCCACGTGGGTCCCGAACGCGCGCGCACCGTGGTCATGGCCTACGACGCCACGGTGCTGGCCGGCACCCAGGGCATGCGCAACCACCAAAAGACCGACCGCCTGTTGGGCATCGCACTGCAGCAGCGCCTGCCCGTGGTGCTGTTTGCCGAAGGGGGCGGGGGGCGGCCCGGCGACACCGACATGCCCATCGTGGCCGGTTTGCACGTCACCACCTTCTCCCATTTCGCGCGCCTGCACGGGCAGGTGCCGGTGCTGGGCATCGCTGCCGGCCGCTGCTTTGCCGGCAATGCGGCGCTGCTGGGCTGCTGCGACCTCATCGTGGCCACCCGGGACAGCAACATCGGCATGGGCGGGCCGGCCATGGTCGAAGGGGGTGGCCTGGGCGTGTTCCGCCCCGAGGACATCGGCCCGGCCGACGTTCAACACCGCAACGGCGTGATTGACATCCTGGTGGACAACGAAGCGCAGGCCGTGGCCACCACGCGGCAGGCGCTGGGTTATTTCCAGGGCGTGCAAGGCGCTGGAGCGGCTCCCGACACCCGCAGCCTGCGGGGTGTGGTGCCCGAAAACCGTGTGCGCGCCTACGACACCCGCGCTGCGCTGCATGGGCTGGTGGACGTGGGTTCGCTGCTGCTGCTGCGCGAAGCTTGGGGCCGCGGGGTGCACACAGCGCTGGCGCGCATCGAGGGCCACCCCATCGGTGTGCTGGCCAACAACCCCTCGCACCTGGGCGGAGCGGTCGATGCCGACGCGGCAGAAAAGGCCGCTCAGTTCCTGCACTTGTGCAACCGGCACGGCTTGCCGGTGCTCAGCCTGGTGGACACACCGGGCTTCATGGTGGGGCCGGACATCGAGGCGCGCGCGCAGGTGCGCCACGCCGGGCATCTGTTTCAGGCGGCGGCGCAGTTGCGCGTGCCCAGTTTCAGCGTGGTGCTGCGCAAGGGCTACGGCCTTGGCGCCATGGCCATGTGTGCGGGGGGCTTTCATGCGCCGACCTTCACCGTGGCCTGGCCGACCGCCGAGTTCGGCGCCATGGGTCTTGAAGGGGCGATCAGGCTGGGCTATCGCAAGGAGCTGGAAGCGGTACCCGAAGGCCCTGAACGCCAGGCGCTGTACGAGCGCCTGGTGGCCGAGCAGTACGCGCGTGGCTCGGCGCTGAACATGGCCGCCACGCTGGAGATCGATGCCGTGATCGACCCGGCCGAGACCCGCAACTGGCTGGTGCGTGGCCTGCAGGGTGCGCGGCGCAACGCGCAGATGGGCGCCCCGACATGGCCAGCCTGAGCCTTCCCGCCGCCCCGCCGGAATGGGTCGATTCGCGCCATGCGGCCTGGCGCCTGCTGGCCACCCTGCTGATCATGACCCTGGGCAACAGCGCGATGTACAGCGTGGCCGTGGTGCTGCCAGCGGTGCAGGCCGAATTCAACGTGGCGCGCGCCGATGCCTCGATGCCCTACACGGCCATGATGCTGGGTTTTGGTATCGGCGGCCTGCTGATGGGGCGTCTGGCCGATCGTTTTGGTGTGGTGTTGCCGGTGTTAATTGGCGGCTGCGCGGTGATGCTGGGGTATGCATTGGCCGGCGCGAGCCGCAACGTGCTTGAGTTCAGCCTGGTGCACGGCCTGCTGCTGGGCCTGCTGGGCTGCTCGGCCACCTTTGCGCCACTGATGGCCGACACCACCCAGTGGTGGGCCAGGCGGCGCGGCATCGCGGTGGCCGTGTGTGCCAGCGGCAACTACCTGGCCGGCACGATCTGGCCACCGATCCTGCAACATTTCGTGGGCGAGGTGGGTTGGCGCGCCACTTACACGGGGGTGGGTCTGGTCTGCGGAGGCGCGATGCTGCTGCTGGCCATGACCATGCGGCGACGTCCACCCGCTGCGGCGATTGCTCCTGAAATAGTAGCAAATAATCAAGGGGCGGCGATCGCTAATGGCCAAATTGATCATCAAAAGGCCCTGGCGGACCGATTCGAGCGCCCCTTCGGTCTTCCCGCTGCCACCGCCTTGCTGCTGCTGTGTGTGGCCGGTGTCGCCTGCTGTGTGGCGATGTCCATGCCGCAGGTGCACATCGTCGCCTACTGCACCGACCTGGGCTATGGCGCTGCGCGTGGCGCCCAGATGCTCTCGCTGATGATGGCCACGGGCATTGCCAGCCGCCTCATCAGCGGCGCCATCTGCGACCGCATCGGCGGCCTGCGCACCCTGATGCTGGGCTCGGTGCTGCAGGGCATCGCCCTGCTGCTGTTTCTGCCCTTCGACGGCCTGGTGCCGCTGTTTCTGGTGGCCGGCCTGTTCGGGCTGTTCCAGGGCGGCATCGTGCCCAGCTACGCCATCATCGTTCGCGAATATTTCGGCACGACGGGCGCGGGTTTTCGCACTGGTGCGGTCATCATGGCCACCATGATCGGCATGGCCCTGGGGGGCTGGATGTCGGGCAAGGTGTTTGACCTCACGGGCTCGTACCATGCGGCCTTCATCAATGGCATCGTCTGGAACCTGCTGAACATCGCCATCGTGCTGGGCCTGTGGTGGCGCCTGCGCCGCGTCCGCGCCAGCACCTGAGGGCCGCATCCATGGCAACGCACTCCCTTGGGTCTCCCCTGCGCAGGCCCGCGTTTCGCGGTCTCTGGACGGGCAGTGCCATTTACTTCACCGGCAATGCCATGCAGGTGATGGCCGCGTCGTGGTTGATGGTGGAGCTCACCGGCTCGTCCTTTCTGGCGGCGCTGGTGCAGACGGCCGTCTTCCTGCCGATGTTCCTGTTGGCCTTGCCTGCCGGTGTGCTGGCCGACACCACCGACCGGCGTCGGCTCATCGTCACCGCACTGTTGGTTCAGGTGGGCATCCTGGCCTTGCTGTCGGTGCTGGCCTTGCTGGGCTGGGCGGGCCCCAACACACTGCTGCTGTTCACCTTTGCGGCCGGTTGCTGCACCGCCCTGCTCTCGCCCGCCTGGAACACCAGCGTGGCCGACGCGGCGCCCCGCGAAGACCTGCCGCAGGCCATCACGGCGATGTCGATCGCATGGAACGGCGCTCGTGCCATCGGCCCCTCCATCGCGGGTTTCATCTTTGCGTGGCTGGGTGCGGGCTACGTGTTTGTGATCGCCGTGCTGGCCGCGCTGGTGATGCTGCAGGCGGTGCGCAGGTGGCCGCCCAAGGCGCACGCCCAGTCGCGCCTGCCACCCGAGCGCCTGTGGGGTGGCACCCTGTCCAGCCTGCGTTATGCGCGCCATTCGCCCATCATCCTCGCGCAGTTGCTGCGCACCGTGGCCTACAGCGGCGCGGGCTCGGCGCTTTGGGGCCTGTTGCCAGCCATTGCGGCCCAGCAATTGGGCCTGGGCGCCACAGGTTTTGGTTTTCTCATGGGCTGTCTGGGGACGGGCGCTGTGGCCGCCGGCCTGGTGTTGGGCCGGGTGCGGGCCGCGCTGGGCTTGGAGCGCCTGGTGGCCATCGGCAGCATCGTTTTTGCCGTGGTGATGGGCGTTGCGGCATTTGTGCGCCTGCCGCTGGTGGTGTTTGGCTTCCTGGCCCTCGGCGGCGGAGCGTGGATGGCGGTGATGTCCACCTTCAACACCGCCACCCAATCGAGTGCGCCGCCCTGGGTGCGCTCGCGCGCGGTGGCACTGCACACGGTGAGCGCCCTGGGTTCCTTCGCACTCGGCTCGGCCTTGTGGGGTGCGTTGTCCAGCGTGGCGGGCCTGCAGTTCACCCTGAGCCTTGCCGCGCTGGCCATGCTGGTGGGCATTTTTCTGGCGCGGTCGTTTCCGCTGCGCATGGGCGAGCACCACGAGGTCACGCCGGCCACCATGTGGGAGAAGCTGTTCATCCAGGACGAACCCGAACCCGAGGACGGGCCTGTGGCGGTTGAGCTGAGCTACCGCATCCGCGATGGCGAAGCCCAGGAGTTTCTGCACGCCATCACCCAACTGCGCGCCACACGCCAACGCGATGGCGCCACCATCTGGCGCGTGTACCGCGACCTGGGCGACCCCTCGCGTTATGTCGAGCGCTTCATCGTCGGCTCATGGGCCGACTACCTGCACCAGCGGGCCCGCGCCACCTTGGCCGATCAGGCACTTGAAGCGCGGGTGCGCGAATTCCTGCAACCCGGCGAGAGTGTGCCGATGCAGCACTACATTGCAGAGCGTTGAGCCATCGGCTCAGCGCGCGTGCTGTCGTTCGAACGCCCAGACGTCGCCAAAACCCACGAGTTCGTGCAGCTGCGCCATGTTGTAGCCCGGCACCGGGCTGCCCGCGGTGGTGCCGTGATCGCGCAGGTGGGCCAGGGCCGATTCGGCGGCCTGACAGACCACCGACATGATGGCTGCGGGCCAGATCGCCAGCGAGAAGCCCATGGCCTTCAGGGCATCGGCGCTGAGTTCGGGCGAGCGTCCCGTGGGCACCATGTTGGCGATCAGCCACGCGCCGCACCCGGCGAGCTCGGCGCCCACGCGGCGAAACTCGTCCTCGCTTTCGGGCGATTCGATGAAGACGATGTCGGCGCCGGCTTGGGCAAACGCCTTGCCGCGCGCAAGGGCCTCGTCCAATCCCAGTGCGGTGCGCGCATCGGTGCGCGCGATGATGAGCATGTCGCGGCTGCGCCGGGCCTCGACGGCCACCTCGACCCGCTGTACCGCGTCCGCCAGAGGCACCACGCGACGATTGGGGGTGTGGCCACACTTCTTGGGTGATTCCTGGTCTTCCAGCTGGATGGCCTGTACTCCCGCTGCCTCATACCCGCGCACGGTGTGGCGGATGTTGATCAGGCCGCCAAAGCCGGTGTCGGCATCGGCGATCAGCGGGCGGGTGATCCCCTGGGCGATCGTTGCCGCCCGCGAGACCATGTCGGTGTAGCCCACCAGACCGGCGTCGGGCAGGCCCAGGTGCGAGGCGGACACGCCATACCCCGTCATGTACAGCGCCTTGAAGCCCATGCGATCGGCAACCTTGGCCGAGAACATGTCAAACACGCCGGGTGCGACGATGAACTCGCCACGCTCCAGCATCTGGCGCAGGCTCCCGGCCGCGACGGTGGTGGCGGGCGCGCTCATTCGGCAACCGCGCCCGAATCCTTCACGGCCTTGCCCCACTTGGGCACATCGCGGTTCAGCACCGCCGTGAGTTCCGCAGGTGACGACGCCACCACCTCCAGGCCCAGCTTGGCCAGGCGCTCGGTGACATCGGGCGCCCGCAGACTGGCCGCGATCTCGGCATTGAGTTTGGCCACCACATCGGCCGGCATACCGGCCGGGCCCACCACGCCCAACCAGCTGTCGGCGCTGAAGGGAATGCCCATCTCGGCAAAGGTCGGCACCTCCGGCAGCGCGGGCGAGCGTTTGGCGGACGCCAGGCCCAATGCGCGGGCACGGCCCGACTGAATGTGCGGCAGCGCCGTGTTGACACTCACGGCGGTCATCTGCACATCGCCGGCCAACAGGGCCTGTATGGCGGGCGCACCGCCCTTGTAGGGCACGTGCACCATGTTCAAGCCACCGGCCGCCATGCGAAACAGCTCGACCGTCAGGTGCGAGCCATTGCCCGTACCCGCTGACGAATAGGTCAGGCGGCCCGGCTGCGCCTTGGCCAGGTTCACCAGGTCCACCGGGGTTTTTGCGGGCAAGTTCGGGTGCACCAGGATCACGTTGGGGAACAAGGCCGCCTGCGTGATGGGTGTGAAATCCGCAAACACGTCGTAGCCCAGTCGCGTGCCGTACAAGGTCGGGGCGATGGCGTGGGTGCCGTTGTCGGCCACCACCAGCGTGTAGCCATCGGGCGCCGCCTTGGTCAGTTGTGCGCTGGCCACGGTGCCGCCCGCACCCGCCCGGTTCTCCACCACCACCTGCTGACCCAGGCGCTCGCCCAGGCGTTGCGCCAGGATGCGCCCGAAGGCGTCCGAATTGCCACCCGCGGCATGCGGCACGATGAGCCGGATGGGCTTGGAGGGAAAGGCCTGGGCCTGTGCTTGCGTGTGAACACACCAGGGCGCCACGCCTGCGGCCAGACTGGCGGCAAGCAGGCCCAGCGTGCGCCGCTTGGTCGAGTGGGTTGTCGGCATGATGTCTCCTTTGCTTCGATTCAGTCTTGTGGTGCGCTGCGCAGCTCAAGCGCCAAACAGGGTGCGATAGCTGCCCGAGGCCCAGGCGAGATCACGCACAAACAGATCCGTTGATCGATCGTTGACATCGACCTGGGTCTGTTCGATCAGATCCTGGGTGAACTTGTACTTGAAATCCACCATGATCGCCTCGCGCGGGTCGCCGTTGACCAGCATGAAACAAAGGTTGTCCGGCAGGATCGGCTGCATCTCGCGGCCCTTGGCAAGCGAGGCGATGTGGTTGGCAGCCATGCGGCCGTGCCAGATGGCCACGTGACCTGCTTTCGGGTAGTGCCCGAACAGAGGCGACACCGGGCCCACCGCGTCGCCGATGACAAACACACTGGTGTCGCCGCGCGCATGCAAGAACACCTCATCCACATCGGCCCAGCCGTTCACGGGCCGCCCTTCGGGCGTCATCTTCACCAGACCGGCGCTGCGGCACAAGTGCCCAGCCTGGTGGGGTGCCATCAGAATGGCATCGTCAAACTTGAATTCACCCGCCGCCGTTCGCACGCGCCGGTTGAAAGGATCCACCTCGGTGATGCGGGCGTTGGGCACGTAGGTGATCTGATCCTTGTACAACTCGGCAAAGGCCCGCTTGAAGCCGCCCCCGATGGGGCGGATGTCGTCCTTGGGGTCCAGGATGGTGATCCGCCCCGGAATCTTGTTCTTCTTCATGTGCCACGCGATCAAGCACGCCCTTTCATAGGGTGAAGGTGGGCAACGATGCGGCGGGGGCGGCAAGGTCATCACCAGATCGCCACCCTTGAAGTTCTGGATCTTCTGCTTGAGCGACAGGTGCTCGGCGTTGGGGATGTAGGCCGACGGAAAGCGTGTGCGGGTGTGGTTGATGGCCACGCGGTCGTTGCCGAACCAGGCTTCGTAGGCGTGATGGATGCCGGGCGCGAGGATCAGCCAGTCGTAGCTGAAAAACCCGTCGGTCACGTGAACGTGCTTTTTCTCGCGATCAATCCCGGTGATCTCAGCGTTCACGAACCGGTAGCCGGCGTTCTGGGCCGGTGCCAGTTGGTCGTGAATCAGAAAGTCGGTGCTCACCACATCCACGAGCCACTTGTTGCTCATCGGGCAGGAGAAAAACACTGGGTTGCGTTCGACGACCACCACCTCCAGATCGGGTGCCAATTGCCGAAGCGTGCGCGCTGCGGTGATGCCGCCCCAGCCGCCGCCGGCAATCACCACCCGCCGGCCATTGCGGGGCATCCATTCGGTGGAGGCGTGGGCAGGCCCCCCACGGTTGAGCACGGTTGTGGCACCCAGCGCGGCAAGGGTTTTGAGGGCTTGGCGACGATCCGGCATTTCGAGTCTCCCCAGGTGTTGTTGATGTCGATGATGCCCGAAACCGGCCCGCCCGCGCGCCGGCCGGTTGCGCTTGCGCAATCCCGCCAGCAGGCTCGAAAGGAGCGTTCAGAGATGCCCGACGATGGGACGCGCGTGGCGCATGTGCAGGGAAATCGCCAAGGCCGCGAGGTGGTTGGGGTTGCGCCCCAGGATCTCCTGCGCAAGGGGCAGGAAATGCGCCTCTTCGTAGGCGGCGTGGCCCTTGTAGATCCGGACCAGATCCGCGACCTCGGACGATGGCAGTTGGGCATCCTGCCCTTTGGCGATTTTTTTCAGGGCCGGCTCGATGTGGGCGAACTGCGCTTCCACGTGGCGGTGTTCGGCCGTGAGGCTGGCCACCGCCGCCTGCACGGTCTCGCGCTCTGCACCGGGCTTGGCGCTGGCGAGCACCGCCGGGAACAGATCGCGCTCCTCTTCGGTGTGGTGTTCCAGCACCACGTCGCTGAAGAACGCCTGGATCTGGCCTGCAAGGGCGCGCGCCCGTTGCGCAGGCTCAAGCAGGGCGGGCAACTCGGCGAGCGCGTCAAGCTGGCGCACGATGCCGAGGTGGCAGTTCGAGAAATCGTCGACGGGCGAGGGGGTGGACATGTTCGCGCATCCTTCGGCCGCAACGGTGGCCGCCGTCGGCGATGTTGCGCCGCACACGCAGCGCCCGCCTTGACCTAGGTCAGCATCGGCGGCGGCCGCCTGTTCGCAGCGGCTACATGCAAAGGGATTTCCAGATCGGCCGTCCCTGGATGGACACGGCGAAGGTGCTCGCGAGATCGATCCAGGCAACCTCCCTGTGCATAGACGCCTTGTGGATCGCGCCATCGCAACATGCGTGCGAGGATGGCCGCTTCGCGATGCGGATCGTGGCGGGTCTGCTGCACCAGTTTCTCGACAAGATCTTCATCCATCGTTGGATCGTCCGAATGGGCGTTCACAACCGCATCGCGCCAATGGAAGATCTCGATGCACTTGTCCTGCAGCGTGTAAGGCGCCTGGTCCTTCCAAAAATTGGAAAAGAGACCTCCGCCCAAGTAGATGACCCAGGATCCTTCATAGCCTGTGACATTCGACGAGCGTTCGTCGGGGTTGCGAAACCAGACCCGGTCACCAGGCAGGTAGTACCCGACGGGCAGGGGCGCGGCGGTGCTGCCGAATTCCTCCAGAAAGGCACCCACAAACGCTTCGGACCGGATCGCCTCGTGACGGCAACTGTGCTGGAGTGCCTCATACAGCCTGGTGTTGATCACCCGCAGTTCGCGCGCCAGACCCAGCAACAGAACATGTTCGGTGACCCGATAGCAGGAAAAGGACCACAACGGCCCGTTGGGACGTGGTTGGATCGTGTGCTCCAGCGCCTCGACCAGATCCACACCGGGGTTGAGTCGCCAACCCATGTCCTCATCCCAATTCCAGAATTGGGTCGGGCGTTCGGCATTCGTTGTGGCGAAGGCCACGCGCGCGTGACGTGCGGCTTTGACGATCGCGCTGCGCATGCGGATGGCGGAACGCCACTCCTCCAGACTAGGATGGCTCAACAGGCGCGGGGCCGCCAGCATTTCGATGGCGATCTTCAACTCGAGTTCATGGGCGCGGTGTGCGACGTCCAGCCCAAGCCGCGCGCTGAGCCCCAAGGTGTCGAATTCCGGCGTCCAGGCCGAAAACGCCGGCTCGGTGAGCGTGGCGCGCACCTGCCATCCACGATGACCCGCCCGCGGTTCGGTCGAATGGACCGTGCTGGCGTCGCTCAGTCCCCAGTCGCGCAAGAGCTCCTGCAATTGTTCGGACACCACACGCGCCTGGGCGGCGCTGTTGGAGCGGATGGCCATACCCTGCATCGGACTCTCCTTCGAGCGGTTTCCGCCGCGCGCCAGACGGCGCGGGTGTGAAGCTTGGATGTCGCCTGCGTGTTGCAAGCTCGATGGTGTCGCAAATGTTCCCGCTTGGAAAGGGCCTCGATCACCCGTTTCGGTTCAAGGCAACTGGCCGGATCCTGTAGCCCGCCTGGTCCTTGTATGGGCGCGTCCAGTCAACATCAGGCGATCGCCGCCGCTTCGGCACCTGCAGGTCGTGTCGGGGCCATGACCACCCGGTTGCGCCCCTGGGCCTTAGCCTGATAAAGCGCCTGGTCGGCAGCCTGCAGCAGCTCATCGGGCCGCGTCTCCGACTGCACCTGGCGGGTCAATGCACCGATGCTGACCGTGACCTGAAGGGGCTGCGCCAGTTGTGGCAATGCCGGCGCGGTGTCCTGAATGGCCAGGCGCAGCTTGTTGGCCAGGTGCTGCACACCGTCGGCCTGCGTGTCGGGGGCCAGCACCACGAACTCCTCGCCCCCATAGCGGGCCAGCACGTCCTGGGCGCGCAGGCGTTCGCGCAACACCAACACCACGTGCCGCAACACCGCATCGCCCACCAGGTGGCCGTGCTGGTCGTTCACACGCTTGAAATGATCCACATCGATGAGCAGCAATCCCACGGGCTGCTGGCTGCGCGTGGCGCGCTGCACCTCGTGTTCCAGCGCCGCCATGAAGGCGCGGCGGTTGAGTGCGCCCGTCAGCGGGTCTTCGATGGCCAGGCGGGCGTTGGCCTCGTCTGCGCGCTCCTTGCTCATGTAGAGAAAGCCGATGGAGGTCAGCATCACCGTCATGAACGGAATCAGAAATGAGAGCGTCTGGGTGATGTTGGGGCGCCGGTAGTCGGCCACGGGCAGGTCCAGTGCAAAGATGGCAATCACCCGAAATACAAACAGGGGCACCGTGATGCCCATGCCGATCATCACCAGCCAGACGCCCCGCCCGGGTGTGCGAAAGCGTCGGTCTGCCAGCGCCACCACCACCATAGCCGTCTGCAGCGCCACCAGCAGGCCCCCGATGCCCACCCGTCCTGGCAACCAGTCAGCGCTGAAGGTGTAGAGCACGAAACCGAATGCAGGCAGGCCCATCCCGGACCAGACGGGCGGGCGCCGCCCCTGGAATTGATGCACGGCCCACAGCATGGTGGCCGCACAGGCCGTGAAGCCGTAGTTGGCCGCGCGGAAAACGATGGCATCGCTCAGGGGTGGCTGCGGCAGGTTGCGCGAGACGATCAGCAGGAAGGCTCCTGCATACATGACCAGCGCCAGCGACCACAGGCCCAGGCCGTCGCGCCAATGGCCCCAGGCCACAACGGACAGCGCGCCCGCCAGCATCACGGCCGTGACGGCGATGACCAGGAACAGGGTTGAAGGATCGGCAATCATGTAGGGTTGCGCACAATCCGCCAGCGCGGGCTCGTGCATCGATACCAGAAGGCTACGGCCTCCACTGTACGACGCAAAGTCCCTGGGATGCGGCAAACCCCTCAAACCGACCCGAGAGGATGCGATGGAAAAACTCGACAAGACCGGCCCCCGCGCGTTGATCGCTGGCGCTTCGGGCCTGGTGGGGCGTGCCTTGCTGACGCGCATCCTGCACGAAGCGACCTATGCGCACGTCATCAGCCTCGGCCGGCGCGTGCTGCCCGGCGACTTCGATGCGAGGTCCGCCACCCGGCCGCAGGACCCTGGGCCCAGGCTGGAACAGCGAATCGTCGATTTCACGGACCTGCCGCCATTGCCCGCCATCGACGATGTGTTCATTGCACTGGGCACCACGATCAAGGTGGCGGGTAGCCAGCAGGGCTTTCGCGCCGTGGATTTTGACGCCGTGCTGGCCACCGCGCGCGCCGGCCGCGCAGCGGGGGCCACGCGCCTGGGCGTGGTCAGCGCGATGGGTGCCAACGCCCGATCGTCCGTGTTCTACAACCGCGTCAAGGGCGAGATGGAGGAAGCCGTGGCCGCACTTGGCTACACCTGCGTGGTGATCGCGCGGCCTTCCTTGATCGAGGGCGATCGGGCCGCGCTGCAGCAGCCGGGCCGCAGCGGCGAGGCATGGGGCTTGCGTCTGGCCCACATGGTCAACCCCCTTCTGCCGCGCAACCTGAAATCGATCCCGGCCGACGCGATCGCGGCGGGGATCTTGGCCCGCATCAAGGCCGGGGCGCCGGGGGTGCAGGTTGTGCCCTCGGGGGACCTGCAGCGTTGACGCAGCCACGGCCGGTCTGGGCCGTCGGCACAGGGTCTGCGCTTCAGGCCCGATCGATCAGTACGTGGCGCGGCCGCCCGACAGATCAAACACCGCGCCCGTGCTGAACGAGCAGTCCTCGGTGCACAGCCAGGTGATAAGCGAGGCCGCCTCCTCGACCTGCAGGAAGCGCCCCATCGGAATCTTGGAAAGCATGAAATCGATGTGTTGCTGCGTCATCGTGGCAAACATGCCGGTCTTGGCTGCAGCAGGTGTGACGGCGTTGACGAGGATGCCCTTGGTGGCCAGCTCCTTGCCCAGGGATTTGGTGAGCGAGATGACGCCCGCCTTCGACGCGCTGTAGTGCGACGCATTGGGGTTGCCCTCTTTGCCGGCAATCGAGGCGATGTTGACGATGCGCCCGTAGCCGCGCTCGATCATGTGCGGCACCACATTGCGGCAGGTGAGGTAGGGCCCGATGAGGTTGACCTCGATCGTGCGGCGCCAGATCTCGATGGGCAGCTCCCAGGTGGTGCCGTTGCCGCCCGTGATGCCGGCGTTGTTGAGCAACGCATCGATCTGGCCGTGCGATGCCAGCGTGTCCTGCGTGGCCTGCTTCACCGCCGCGTCGTCGGTGAGTTCCACCACGTGTGGGGTGACCCGCCCCGGCGCGCCCAGCGTCTGCACGGCCTTGGCCAGCAGCTCCGCCTCGATGTCCCACAAGGCCAGGCGCGCGCCCGACGCCAGCATGCGCTGCGCACAGGCATACCCGATGCCTTGGGCGCCACCCGTGACCACCACGACGCGCTTGTTCAGATCCAGTTGATTCATCGATTCATTTCCTTGGTTTCAAAATCGCGGCAGGTGGGCAAAGGGTGCACCGGCACTGCCACGCACGATCATCTTGCCGCCCTCCACGCAGTGATGCAGCGTGGGCACGGCCTTGCCCGGATTGAGCAAACCCGTGGGGTCGAAGGCCTGCTTGACGCCCAACATCACCTCCAGCTCATCGGGGGTGAACTGCACACACATGCTGCCCAGTTTTTCGATGCCGACGCCATGTTCGCCACTCACGGTACCGCCCATGGCAACGCTGGTTTCCAGGATGTCGGCGCCGAATGCCTCGGCCCGGTGCAATTGGTCGGGGTCGTTGGCGTCGAACAGGATCAGCGGATGCAGGTTGCCGTCGCCCGCATGGAACACGTTGACACAGCGCAACCGATACGTCTTTTCCATCT